>CACVSR010000048.1 GCA_902756775.1 uncultured Lachnospiraceae bacterium
GCAGCCTGTGTGTAGAAGCGCCGGGAAGACTTGCTGTTTCCCCGCTGTCGCTCATTGGTCTGTACGTGTCATGAAAGACTTTGACAAGGAGACGGGCTGATCCCGGGAGCAGAAATGGATCCGTACGTACGGCGGAAGGCTGTCAGATGGATGGAAGGATATGGCAGGAGAGGCGGATATGTTTGAAATAGAACTGGCGGATGATCTGGATCTGAATAAAATAGCGGACAGCGGACAGTGCTTCCGCTGGAAGCGTCTGGATGACCGATACTATCGGATTACGGCTTTCGGCAGAGTACTGTATCTCCGGGAAAAAGAAAATATTTTACAGGCATCCTGCACAGAGGAGGAATTCTGGAAGATTTGGGGCGGATATCTGGATTTTCCCACGTGTTACCGTCAGATCCGGAAAAGAATACCGGAGGAAGACCGTTTTCTCACCGCGGCGGCGGATTACGGGAAGGGAATCCGGATTCTCCGCCAGGATCCCTTTGAGACGCTGATCACTTTTATTCTCTCACAGAGGAAAAACATACCGGCTATTCAGTCCTGTGTAGAAAAGCTCTGTCGTGTAGCGGGTGATTTTCTGGGAACTTTTGAGGGGGAGGATGTCTTTTCTTTTCCGTCCGCGGAACAGCTGCTGCGGCTCCGGTGCCGGAAATGTGGAGATGGAAGGTGTTCCTGGAAAGAGAAAGGGGAAGAAAGCTGCAGTCTGGGCTATCGGATGCCCTACATCCGGGAGACGGTGCGCCAATGGACAGAGCTGTCTGGTTCCGGCGGACAAAAGAGTCCGCAGGAGAGCCTGCAGAAACTGTCGGATGAGAATCTTCTGAACCGTCTGATGGAGTTTAAGGGGGTTGGCGTCAAGGTTGCAAGCTGCACGGCTCTGTTTGGGTTTCATCGTCTGGATTTCTTCCCGGTAGATGTCTGGATCAGCCGGGTGCTGAAGGAGCAGTATCCGGCAGGCTTTGACCGGAGCCTGTATGCTCCCTGTGCGGGGGTGATTCAGCAGTATATGTTCTACTATTACCGAAGCGGGAGACCGGACGGCAAAAGCCGGAATCAGGAGCAGAAGAGAGAAAACGGAAAATGACGGCTTTAATTTCCGGATGCAGGAAAACAGACTGCGTGTTATGATAAGGTGAAAGTCCAGTTTCGTGACGCGAGGACTTATACATGAAAAACCAGGAATGGCAACAAGCGTGAGCATGGAGTGACGCGTAAGCGGCAGTGAGGAGGATCATATGACCATTTTGGTGACAGGCGGAGCGGGGTATATCGGAAGTCATACCTGTGTAGAACTTTTGGATGCCGGCTATGATGTCGTTGTATTCGATAATCTTTATAATTCCAGTCCTAAGGCGGTAGACAGAATTCAGAAAATCACAGGCAGGTCCCTGAAGTTTTACAAGGCGGATATGCTGGATAAGCCGGCCGTGGAGAAAATTTTTGAGGAAAACAAAATTGACGCGGTTATTCATTTTGCAGGACTGAAGGCTGTGGGAGAATCTGTGCATAAGCCGGTCGAATACTATCATACTAACATCGGAGGACTTCTGAATCTGGTGGATGTGATGAGAAAGCATGGCTGTAAAAATATTATCTTCAGCTCCTCGGCTACTGTTTATGGGGATCCGGCGCAGATCCCGATCACGGAGGAGTGTCCGAAGGGAACCTGCACCAATCCCTACGGATGGACCAAATGGATGCAGGAGCAGATTCTGACGGATATCCACACGGCAGATCCCTCGTGGAACGTCATCCTGCTCCGGTATTTTAATCCGATCGGTGCACACAAAAGCGGGCTGATCGGCGAGGACCCGAAGGGAATTCCGAACAACCTGCTTCCCTACGTGGCACAGGTGGCTATCGGAAAGCTTCCGGAGGTCAATGTGTTCGGAGACGACTATGATACGCCGGACGGAACCGGGGTGCGCGATTATATCCATGTGGTGGATCTGGCAAAGGGGCATGTCAAGGCGGTGGAAAGGCTGGCGAAAAACGACGGCGTATTTATCTGCAATCTGGGAACCGGGAAGGGATATTCGGTTCTGGATGTCATCCACGCGTTTGAAAAAGCCTGCGGACACAAGCTGAAATATGTAATCAAGCCCAGAAGAGACGGCGACATTGCCACCTGCTATTCCAACTGCGACAAGGCGGAAAGAGAGCTTGGGTGGAAAGCGCAGTATGATCTGGATGACATGTGTGCGGATTCCTGGAGATGGCAGACGATGAACCCGGACGGTTATAACACGGAAGAAAAAGATTAAACGGCTGCGGGAGAAAACGGAGGAAGGTATGGAAAAAATAGCCAGTTTTACAGTAAATCATTTGAAGCTGATGCCGGGCATCTATGTCTCCCGGAAGGACCATGTGGGAGAAGAAATTGTGACGACGTTTGATCTGCGGCTGACTGCCCCGAACCGGGAGCCCGTGATGAACACGGCGGAATGCCACACGATTGAGCATCTTGGTGCCACTTTTCTGCGAAACGATCCGGAATACGCGGACAGGGTTATTTATTTCGGCCCGATGGGCTGCCGTACAGGATTCTATCTGATTCTCTCCGGGGATTATGAATCCAGAGATATTCTGGATCTGGTGAAGCGTACCTTTGCGTTTATCCGTGATTACAAGGGCGAGATTCCCGGTGCGGCGGCAAGGGACTGCGGCAATTACCTGGATCAGAATCTTTCCATGGCTTCCTGGCTGTCCGCGAGGTATCTGGAGAGAGATCTCTGTGTTATTACAGCGGACAGTGACGAGAGACTGGTCTACCCGGATTGAATGCGGGGGAAACGGTTCCTGTTTTATCTTTTCAGGTTCCTCTGACACGGTACGTTTACCACGGCCTCCATGTCTGCGGGGAGCGGAGATTCAAAATGCATCTGTTCTTTTGTTATCGGATGAATAAAATCCAGTTTCCATGAATGGAGGGCCTGCCGGCTGATACCCGGCAGGCCTTCCGGATTATACAGGGTATCTCCCAGAAGAGGGTGGCCGATGTGCGCCATGTGCACGCGGATCTGGTGGGTGCGCCCGGTCTCCAGATGGAGCTCCGCCAGGGAGAGCATGGGAAGATCTGCTTTTCCCTGGGTCGGTGCCGCTGCGGGGCAGAACCCGGAGAGGGGGGCATCTTCTTCCCCGGTATCTGGCAGGGCGCAGAGAGGAAAATATCGAAGCCTCCGGAAATGCGTGACTGCTGTGTCTCCGTTCTCCCAGTCAACGCACCGCTCAATCAGGGAACTGTTTTTTCTTCCGACAGGAGCGTTAACCGTTCCCTTTTCGGGAAGGAGACCTTCCGCAATAGCCAGGTAGGTGCGATGGATTTCCCGCAGCCGAAGATCCCGTTCGAGGATGGAGGCGCTTACCTTGTTTTTGGCTACGATCAGCAGACCGGTGGTGTCCCGGTCCAGGCGGTTGATGCAGCGGAAAACATAGGGGATTCCCTGTTTCTTAAAATACAGGGCGATTCCGTTGGCAAGCGTATTGGCCGGATGGCTGATGGCGGGGTGGATGGCCACGCCGGAGGGCTTGCTGACAACCAAAAGGTCGCTGTCCTCAAAGACAATGTCAAAAGGTACGGGAGCCGGGATGATATTTTCGGAGGAGGATTCATCACGGACCGTTATCCGGAGGACGTCTCCTTCCTGCAGGAGCCCGGACATTCTTACAGGAGCTCCGTTTTTCATAACCGCTGCCGGGTCCGGCTTCATGGAGAGAAGAATATGCCTGGAATAGCCGAGTCCCCGGAGAAATTCATGAACAGATTTTCCGCGGTCATTCTTCGGTATCTGGTAAGACAGAACGCGTTCCATTCTTTTCTGATTCCTTTCTGATGATTGTCACTTCTCCTTGTTTCGTGCTATACTGACTCCAGCATTTCACAGGCAGAGCAGCGCCGGACGGAGCCGAAAACCGGACTGTGAAAGATCCTGAAATCAATGGTAAGGCAAGTATAGCAGAAAAAAGGGAGGATTGCCCGATGAGCGACAAATATGTAGCCTATGTCGGTACCTACACCCATGGCAGCAGTGTGGGAATTCACTTATATGATGTGAATGTGGAAGAGGGAACACTGAAAGAGAAAAAAATCATTCCCGTGAATAATTCTTCCTATCTCTGCCGGTCTGTAAACGGAAAGTTTTTGTATTCCATAGCGGATGAAGGCGTAGCGGTATTTTCTATTGACCGAGAGACCGGGGATCTGACCATGATCAACCAGATTGACATAGACGGTATGAGGGGCTGCTATGTTTCTGTGGATAAAAGCGGGAAATACCTGTTTGTCGCGGGATATCATGACGGGAAGGTGACGCTGGTTCATACCCATCAGGACGGACGTCTGGGCTCTGTCATGGACGGGGTGTTCCACCAGGGAATCGGCAGTGTGGCGGAACGGAATTTCCGGCCCCATGTCAGCTGTGTGATGATGACGCCGGATCAGAAATATCTCTGCGCGGTGGATAACGGGATTGACCAGGTGAAATTCTATCAGATCACCAACCGGGACAAGCTGAAAATGGTGGATGTTCTCCGTTGTCCCAGAGAATCCGGCCCGAGGCTTCTCCGGTTCAGCCGTGACGGACGTTTTGCTTATCTCCTCTATGAGCTTTCCAATGTGGTGGATGTATTCCGCTATACGGACAGCGGAAAGACCCCGGAGTTTGAAAAAATCCAGACGATCAGCACAACCTCCGACAATGTCGATCAGATTCACGACGCGGCTTCCGGGATGTGTGTTTCTCTGGACGGTAATTACCTGTTTACGTCCACAGCGGGAGACAACACGGTGGCCATGTACCGGATCGACAAGGAAACCGGCCTTTTGGACAAGAAATTCGCGCTGCCCATCAGCGGCGAATATCCCAAGCATATTGCCCTGTTTCCGGACGGAAAGCACATTGCCTGCTGCAACAATCAGTCCAATACCATAACAACATTTGCCATTGATTATGAGAAGAATATTCTGGTGCAGAAGGGCAGGCCGAACAGGGTGGATACGCCGAACTGCATCCTGATTACAAAGCTTTGAGCAGACGGTTGAAAAATCCGGCGGCGGAAAGAAATGCGGCGGCCGCTGCGCCACTGAAAAATAAAAACAGGGGTATTCTCTATGTGCTGCTGGAAGCGTTCTTTTTCGCCCTTATGACCTTCTTCCTGAAGGAGGCAGGAAACCTGCCTACAATGGAAAAGGCACTGTTCCGCAATCTGGTGGCCTCTGTCGTCTCTCTGATTATTCTTCTCCGGACAGAGGAAAAGCTGAAGATCAAAAAGGGAAGCCTTCCTTTTCTGATTCTGCGGGCTGCCGGGGGAACGGCCGGTTTAATCTGCAATTTTTATGCTGTGGATCATCTGCTGATCTCAGATGCCAACATGCTGAATAAGATGTCGCCGTTTTTTGCGGTTCTGTTTTCAGTTTTTATCCTTAAGGAAAAAGCCGGAAAATTTGACTGGGCCTGTGTCGCGCTGGCGTTTACCGGCGCCCTGATCGTGATAAGACCAGGCTTTTCCATGGCGGCGGGTCCGGCGTTTATCGGGCTGTGCGGCGGGCTCGGAGCCGGTCTGGCCTATACCTTTGTGCGCCTGCTCGGTGTGCGCGGGGAGCGGGGACCGGTTATTGTGTTCTTTTTCTCTGCCGTGTCCACGCTGTTCACCCTTCCCTTTGCGGCTGCGCAGTTCCGGCCCATGACAGTCCGGCAGTTTCTCTGCCTTCTGGCGACGGGCTTTTCCGCCATGGGCGGCCAGCTCTGCGTGACAAAGGCTTATACCTACGCGCCGGCGAAGGAAATTTCAGTGTTTGATTATTCCCAGGTTATTTTTGCGGCTCTGCTAGGAGCGCTTTTCCTTGGGGAATACCCGGATGGAGTCAGTTTTCTGGGCTATGCCGTTATCATCGGAGCCGCCGTGCTGCGCTGGCACGTAACGAACCATAGGGAGGAGCGCCCTGCGTAATGATCAATGGGCGGTGACAGGTACTTTTGCCCCTGGTATTATCAAAAGTGAGAAAGTGAGAAAACACGCCGGCCAGGATGCCTGTCCGGCGTGTTTTTGGGTGTTTTTTTTACAGTACATCTGCCTCGTGAGTGACATCAAAAAAAAAACGTGATATACTAAATCTGTATGCAAAAAAGGCACCAATTTTTATAGCTATATAAGGAGGAATAAGTTACGATGGCTAGAAAAATGAAAACCATGGACGGTAACACAGCGGCAGCTCATGCTTCCTATGCGTTTACCGAAGTGGCAGCGATCTACCCGATCACACCATCATCCCCTATGGCGGAGCACACAGACGAGTGGGCCACCCAGGGCAGAAAGAACCTGTTCGGCGAGGAGGTTCAGATTACGGAAATGCAGTCTGAGGCTGGTGCCGCAGGTGCTGTACACGGCTCTCTGGCAGCCGGCGCCCTGACCACTACCTACACAGCTTCCCAGGGTCTTCTTCTGATGATCCCGAACATTTATAAAATCGCCGGCGAACAGCTGCCCGCAGTATTCGATGTCTCTGCCCGTTGCGTTGCTACCCACGCACTGAACATCTTCGGTGATCACTCTGACGTATACGCATGCCGCCAGACCGGCGCTGCCATGCTGTGCGAGTCCTCCGTTCAGGAAGTGATGGATCTGACCCCGGTTGCTCATGCGTCTGCCCTGACAGGCAAGGTTCCGTTTATCAACTTCTTCGACGGATTCCGTACCTCTCATGAGCTGCAGAAGATCGAGACCTGGGATTACGAGGATCTCCGTGACATGCTGGATATGGATGCCCTGAAGGCATTCCGGGCAAACGCGCTGAATCCGGAGCATCCGAAGGAAGAAGGATCTGCGCAGAACCCGGATATCTTCTTTACCACACGCGAGGCCTGCAATAAGTTCTATGACGCTCTTCCGGATATTGTTCAGGGATATATGGACAAGGTTAACGCGAAGATCGGCACAGACTATAAGCTGTTCAATTATTACGGGGCACCGGACGCAGAGCATGTGATTGTGGCCATGGGCTCTGTCAATGACACCATCGAGGAGACCATTGACTATCTGAACGCGCAGGGACGCAAGGTCGGTGTTGTAAAGGTACGTCTGTACAGACCGTTCTCCCCGAAGCATCTGATCGAGGCTATTCCGGACACAGTAAAGCAGATTTCTGTTCTGGACAGAACCAAGGAGCCGGGCGCTCACGGCGAGCCGCTGTATCTGGATGTTGTAGAAGCCCTGAAGGACAGCAAATTCAAAGATGTTAAGATCTTTGGCGGACGCTACGGCCTGGGTTCCAGGGACACTACCCCGAACCAGATCGTTGCGGTCTATGACAATACCGAGAAAGCGCATTTCACCATCGGCATCATTGATGATGTGACAAATCTTTCTCTGCCCACAGGTCCGGATCTTGTTACCACACCGGAAGGAACCATCAACTGCAAGTTCTGGGGACTTGGCGCGGATGGTACGGTCGGAGCGAACAAGAACTCCATCAAGATCATCGGCGATAACACAGACATGTACGCGCAGGCTTATTTTGATTATGATTCCAAGAAGTCCGGCGGTGTCACCATGTCCCACCTGCGTTTCGGAAAGAAGCCGATTAAGTCTACCTACCTGATTCACCGCGCAAACTTTGTGGCGTGCCATAATCCGTCCTATATCCGCAAGTACAATATGGTACAGGAGCTGGTTGACGGCGGTACGTTCCTGCTGAACTGCCCCTGGACCCAGGAAGAGCTGGAAGAGCATCTGCCCGGCCAGGTAAAGGCTTATATCGCAAACCACAACATTAAATTCTACATCATCAACGGTGTGAAGATCGGTATTGAAGTTGGCATGGGTCCGACCCGTATCAACACTATCCTTCAGTCCGCATTCTTCAAGCTGGCGAAGATCATTCCGGAAGAAAAAGCCATCGAGTTGATGAAGGCTGCCGCTAAAGCTACCTATGGACGCAAGGGCGACGAGATTGTAAAGAAAAACTGGGATGCTATCGACGAGGGCGCAAAGCAGGTTGTAGAGGTTAAGGTGCCGGAGAGCTGGAAGAACGCCGCTGACGAAGGCCTTGATTTCACACATGCAACCGAGGGCCGTCAGGACGCGGTTGATTTTGTCAACAACATCCAGTCCAAGGTAAGCGCACAGGAAGGAAACAGCCTGAAGGTTTCTGATGTACTTCCTTATGTTGACGGCTCTACTCCGTCCGGCACATCCGCCTATGAGAAACGTGGAATTGCCGTAAATGTTCCGGTATGGAATCCGGATAACTGTATCCAGTGTACACGCTGCTCCTTTGTATGCCCGCACGCTGCCATCCGTCCGTTTGCCATGACACCGGCAGAGGCAGAGGCTGCTCCGGAAGGCTTCAAGAGCCTGGATATGACAGGAATGAAACAGTATAAATTCGGCATTCAGGTATCCGCCCTTGACTGTACAGGATGTGGTTCCTGCGCGAATGTATGTCCGGGCAAGAAGGGAGCCAAAGCTCTTACCATGACTCCGCTGGAGGAGGCGCTCGGAGAGCAGGCCGGATTTGATTATGCGGTTAAGCTTCCGGAGAAGCATGACGTTGTGGAGAAATTCAAAATCACAACGGTTAAGGGAAGCCAGTTCAAGAAACCGCTGCTTGAGTTCTCCGGCGCATGCGCAGGCTGCGGCGAGACTCCTTATGTAAAACTGATCACCCAGCTGTGCGGCGACAGAATGTACGTAGGAAACGCTACCGGATGTTCTTCCATCTGGGGTAACTCTTCTCCGTCCACACCTTACACGGTCAATGCCGAGGGAAGAGGACCGGCATGGTCCAATTCTTTGTTCGAGGATGGCGCAGAGTTTGGTTACGGAATGCTTCTGGCGCAGAACGCACATCGGTCAGCGCTGATGCGCAGAGTAGAAGAGGTTAAGGCTTCCGCGGACGGCGAGCTGAAGGATGCATGTCAGGAGTGGATAGATACCTATACCAACGGTATTACAAACCGCGTGGCAACCGATAAGCTGGTAGCCCTGCTCACCGGCAACGAGTCCGATGCGGCGAAATACATCCTGGAAAACAAAGACTTTATGGCCAAGAAATCTCACTGGTGCTTCGGCGGAGACGGATGGGGCTATGATATCGGCTTCGGCGGTCTGGATCATGTTCTCGCGTCCGGCAAGGACATTAACATCCTGGTTGTAGATACCGAGGTTTACTCCAATACCGGCGGACAGTCCTCCAAGGCTACCCCGACCGGCGCGGTCGCGCAGTTTGCTGCAGGCGGCAAGGAAACCAGAAAGAAAGATCTTGCGTCCATTGCCATGAGCTACGGCTATGTGTATGTGGCACAGATCGCCATCGGCGCAGATTACAATCAGGCGGTAAAGGCTATTGCAGAAGCTGAGGCTTACAACGGACCTTCTCTGATTATTGCTTACGCTCCGTGTATCAACCATGGAATCAAGAAGGGAATGGGCAAGTCCATCACGGAGGAAGAGCTGGCGGTGAAAGCCGGATACTGGCATCTGTTCCGCTACAACCCGGCGGCAAAGGCCGAGGGCAAGGCTGCGTTCACCCTGGATTCCAAGGCTCCGACAGATTCTTACAAGGAATTCCTTGACGGAGAGGTACGTTACAATTCTCTGAAGAGAGCAAATCCGGAGAAAGCAGAGAGACTGCAGAATAAGTCTGAGCAGGAAGCAAAAGACAGATATACCTATCTGAACAAGCTGGTTACTCTTTACGGAGCAGATCAGGACTGATCAGACAGAAGAGAATAACAGAATAAGGTTATTCCGGGCGGGGCATCGCATAGCGGTGCCCCGCTGTTTCTTTTGGGCGGATATCCTGTGGTCTGTAGGAAGGGAATGTCTTGACAAGGGCATACCCCTATAGGTATAATAAGTAATCATTTACAGGAGCGAGTCCCATGGCTGGAGAAGAGAAGAAAAAAATATCCTGTTTCTATATGCAGGGAAGAAACGTCCGGATTCCCAAGAGAGCCTCAGCAGGCAACGGAAGGATTCAGGAGGCAAATCTGAAAAATGCCGTCTGGATAGGGGCGGAGGCTTTTGCGGAATGTGGAAATCTGCAACGGGTGGTTATGCCGGTTCAGTTAGAATGCATTGCCCGCAGGACTTTTTATAAGTGCCGCCGTCTTTCGGAAATCCGGCTGCCCGGAAATCTGCGATGTATCGGCGAACAGGGGTTCTGCTTCTGCGGGTTGGAACAGGTGACTCTTCCGGACTCTCTGGAAGAGATTTCTGCCGGCGCGTTTCTGAACTGCAAAAAACTCAGAGAGGTAATCGTTCCGGCTTCTGTCCGTAAGATAGGAAAACGGGCGTTTTCCGGCTGCAACCAGCTGAAGCTTCTTGTTTTTCCGGGAGAACCGGAAGAAATAGGAGAGAAAATTGCGAATAAAACCTGTATCATTGCCTGTCGCCGGGGCAGTGCAGTAGAGAGGTACGCACTGGAAAATGGCATGGAAATCCGATATCTGCAGGAAAGCTGACAGTCAGGCACTGCAGCCAGTATAAGTATCCGATGTTTTTGCTTTTTTAGATGAAAGGAAATAGAGATGAAGAAAGCTGTTATTTTTTCGCTTCTGGGAGGTTATGTTCTGGGAAAGGCCGGCGTGGAGATATTCGGCGGAAAGACCGCTCGAAAGGTATATACGGGTCTGACCACCGGAGCTTTTCTTGTAAAGGATTCGATTATGGAGAGAGCAGAAAAGATCCAGGCCGGCGCGTCCGACATTGCGGCAGATGCTAAAGCAAATGTGGAAAAATACTACGCAGAAAAGGAAACTGTTTATGAGGGAACAGACGCGGGGAAAACTGTACCTGAGCAGAGGAAAGAGGCCTGAGACGTGAAATACCGAATTCTTCACAGATCCGGACAGAGGGTGCATCTGGATCTGGCCAGGCGCAGGCTGACCGGGCAGGAAGCCGATGTGCTGTATTATACCCTGATTGAGAGGGAGGATGTGGAGTCGGTGCAGGTTTTTGCCCGGACCGGCGAACTGATCCTCCGGTATCGCGGGCAGGCGGAAAAAGATTTACTGGAGTGCGTGGGTCAGATGGATCTTCAGGATCCGGATCTGATTGACAAGCTTCCGTCTGTTTCGGCCAGAGCGACGAATGAATTTTACAAAGAGAAGATCGCAGACAAGATTATTCTCCGGCTTGTAAAGCAGCTGCTGGTTCCGGCTCCTGTACGGATTGTATGGACCGTTGCGGACGGACTGCCCTATATCATCCGGGGAATCCGTGACATTTTCCGCAGAAATTTCACCGCGGAAATCGTTCATGCGTCCGCCATTCTGGCGTCTTTGCTGACACAGGACTTTTCTACCGCGGGCTCTATTATTTTCCTCACAGATGTCGGGGAAATACTGGAGGAGTGGACCTATAAAAAATCCGTGGATGATCTGGCACAATCCCTGGCTCTGAACATTTCCAGGGTCTGGAAGGTAGAAGGGGACAGCAGCGTACTTGTCGGCATCAATCAGATTCAGGACGGAGACCTGGTTCAGGTATCAGTCGGAAGCATGATCCCTCTGGACGGTGGGGTAACAGAAGGAGAGGCGCGGGTCAACCAGGCGGCGCTGACCGGGGAGTCCATCCCGGTTGAAAAGCGTGAGGATTCCAGTGTTTTTGCAGGCACGGTTGTAGAAGAGGGAGAACTGATCATACAGGTAAAGGGCGTTTCCGGAGAGACAAGGTATGACCGCATTGTTCATATGATTGAAGATTCGGAAAGCATGACATCGGTGACCCAGTCCAGGGCAGAAAAGGTTGTCAGCCGTCTGATTCCTTACACATTCGGTACGGCTCTTCTCACCGGTCTGTTGACCCGCAGCATAACAAAGGCGGCATCTGTTCTGATGGTTGATTTCTCCTGCGCGATTGAGGTCGCCATGCCGATTGCCATTCTTTCGGCCATGAGAGAGGCGGGAAGACATCAGATTACAGTTAAAGGAGGGAAATACCTGGAGATGATCTCGGAAGCGGATACGGTTGTTTTCGATAAGACCGGAACGCTGACGTATGCAACACCGGTTGTGGAAGAGATTGTAACCATGGACGGCAGAGACGAATCGGATATGCTTGCGCTGGCGGCATGCCTGGAAGAACATTTCCCTCATTCGCTTGCCAATGCTGTAGTAAAAGCTGCCAGGGACAGGAAGATTTCTCATGCGGAAATACATACAAAGCCGACTTATATTGTGGCCCACGGCATTGTGTCTTCTCTGAATGGGGAGAGAGTGGTTATCGGCAGTTATCATTTTGTACTGGAGGATGAGGGAGCTTTCCTTTCGGAGGAAGACAGGGAAAGAGTCCGCAGTATGCCTCC
>CACVSR010000049.1 GCA_902756775.1 uncultured Lachnospiraceae bacterium
ATTCGACAAAATGATTTCACATGATATCACTTTTGTAGGCATTATCCAGACGGCCAGGGCATCCGGCCTGGAAAAGTTCCCTATTCCCTATGTGCTGACAAACTGCCATAATTCCCTCTGCGCGGTCGGCGGAACGATCAACGAGGATGACCACATGTTTGGTCTTTCCTGCGCCAAGCGCTACGGCGGAGCTTATGTGCCTCCCCACCAGGCGGTTATCCACCAGTACGCCAGGGAGATGATGAGCGGGGGAGGAAAAATGATCCTCGGATCCGATTCCCACACACGCTATGGCGCTCTGGGAACTATGGCCATGGGAGAGGGCGGTCCGGAGCTGGTGAAGCAGCTTCTGAACAGAACCTACGATATTCCCATGCCCGGCGTGGTGGGCGTTTATCTGACAGGGGAACCGGTGCCGGGCGTGGGTCCTCAGGATATCGCCCTTGCCATCATCGGCGCGGTGTTTGAGAAAGGCTATGTAAAAAATAAGGTGATGGAATTTGTCGGACCGGGCGTTTCCTCCCTCTCGGCGGATTACCGGATCGGCGTGGATGTCATGACCACAGAGACTACCTGCCTCTCCTCCATCTGGAGAACCGACAGCGTTATCCGGGATTACTACGAGGAACACGGACGCCCGGAGGAATACCGGGAGCTGAATCCGGGAGAGATTGCCTATTACGACGGCATGATCACCGTAGAGCTGGACAAGATCCGTCCGATGATCGCCATGCCCTTCCACCCCAGCAACGTCTACACCATCGAGGAGTGCAACGCCAACCTGGAAGATATTCTGGATGATGTGGAAAAACGCGCGCAGGTCTCTCTGGACGGAAAGGTTGATTTCCATCTGAAGAACAAGATCCATAACGGAAAGCTGCTGGTGGATCAGGGTATTATCGCAGGCTGTGCGGGCGGCGGATTTGAAAACATTTGTGACGCGGCGGACATCCTCCGAGGACAGTATATCGGCTGTGATGACTTCACACTCAGCATTTATCCGGCCAGTGCGCCGATCTATACAGAGCTGGCAAGAAACGGTGTTCTTGCGGATCTGATGGAGACCGGAGCGGTTGTCAAGACGGCATTCTGCGGTCCCTGCTTCGGCGCGGGAGACACGCCGGCAAACGGAGATCTGTCCATACGCCACTCCACCAGAAACTTCCCGAACCGGGAGGGATCCAAGGTTCAGAACGGACAGATTGCCTCGGTTGCGCTTATGGATGCGCGGTCCATCGCGGCGACGGCGGCAAATAAGGGATATCTGACTCCGGCTACGGAATTTGCCGGGGAATACCGCAAACCGCTGTACCACTTTGACAGCAATATCTATGCGCACCGTGTATTTGACAGCCATGGGAAAGCAGATCCCTCTGTTCCCGTCCGCTTCGGACCGAATATCAAGGATTGGCCGTCCATGCCAGCCCTGCCGCAGAACCTGATTCTCAAGGTCGTCTCCGAGATCCATGATCCGGTGACGACAACCGATGAGCTGATTCCCTCCGGAGAGACATCCTCCTATCGTTCCAATCCGCTGGGGCTGGCAGAGTTTGCGCTTTCCAGAAAGGATCCGCTTTATGTCGGACGCGCGAAGGAAGTGCAGAAAGCACAGAAAGCCCTGGAGACAGGGGAGGATCCGCTTGAGGCTCTTCCGGAGCTGAAGCCTGTTCTGGAGACCATTGACGGAGCACTGCCCGGAAAAATGAAGGAGGGGTATGGAGTAGGCTCCACCATTTTCGCCGTGAAACCCGGAGACGGTTCGGCCAGAGAGCAGGCTGCCTCCTGCCAGAAGGTTCTGGGAGGCTGGGCGAACATTGCGAATGAGTATGCCACCAAGAGATACCGTTCCAACCTGATTAACTGGGGTATGCTTCCGCTGCTGATTGCGCAGGGAGATCTTCCCTTTGCGAACGGCGATTATCTGCTTCTTCCCGATATCCGCAAGGCGCTGGAAGAGAAGGTGGATGTGATTCACGCATTCTGTGTCGGGACGGAGCTGAAACCCTTTGATCTGCGGATCGGCGCGCTGACCGATGACGAGAGGCAGATCATCCTGGACGGATGCCTGATCAATTACTACAGAAATCAGAAATAAACAGAGTGCAGTTATTTGCCGGGGGTGCCGTTCCTGCTGACAGGCGGAGGGCATCCCTGGTTTTTCTGTCCGGAGAAGGGCTATAAGCCTGACCGCGGGCCGGCTCTGATCCTCAGTTAGGGTATGCTCCGGAAAAAAGCTGTCCGGTACCCGTCAGGGTTCTAAGAATCCGGGTGCGGCAGGGTTCCGGGAAAAATACCTGACAACATAATATTCAGAATATTATATAGATATAAAACAATAAAAAGACGAAAATGCATACAAGACAAATATATACAAAATAATAAAGATAAATACGAAATAAGTATTGACAAAAGCGTTGGCATCTGCTATTTTATAGTCACATCAAATCAATGGTGTCACATCTCAAGAAGATGTGGTTGTTATCCTGAGACAGAACTTCAGGATGATGACGAATCATAAATAAAGGAAAAGGAGGTACAGACCATTGGGAAACACTCCACCGGCAACAGATCCTCAATATGAGAGCGGTATTGCATAGCAGATCCCCGCGAGAAAGACCTTTTAGCTGATTTGTATGAGTAAGATGCGTATCCGTATTCCATTGAAAACGGAGCCATATATTTAAAAGGTAATGTGTAGCTGGCAACTCATATTGAGTAATACCGATAAAGGAAAAAAACACAATCGGCTGTGTAAAGAAACAGCGGGTTCCGGCATCCCGGAAAGGGGCTGTACAGTAGGGTATCCGGTAAGGAAATAGGCTCATGAGTGACCAGAAACGGAAGAAGGCATGGGCGTTCATAAGAAGGAAAAGCGAATGAGCATCCGGTACGGAAGGGAGGATGGCTGTTTTCCTAAGAAGGAAAGGGACATTGTCATCCGGACAGGAATGGCTCAGGAGAATCCGGAAAATGTCCGTACATGAACCATCCGATAAGGAAGAGCTTATGGGTATCCGAGAAGGAAATGTTGTACAGAAACCGAAAGCGGGCAATGCGGCAGGGGTTTTGTTTCCGGAGTCTCTGGAAAAGGGACATAGATCACAGAACTTTCTAAGTAAGAACGAAAAACTTACGAGCAGGGATGGAACTGGAAGATCTTAATATATTAAGACTGAAAGAAAAGGAATTATTGCAAATTGAATATTGAACCAGGTATATAGGCGGGACTGTGATCAGACAGATGGTTGCAGTCCCGCTTTTTTCTCTTGCCGATTTTCCCGATACTGATTAGAATAGAACAGTGCCGGAGAGGATGCTTTCTGGCCGCGGCCTGCAGGGAAAGAACCGGCAGCCCGCGGAGATCGGATGTTGTACCCGGCAGATCAACGGGAGAGTATATTGACATGAAAAAAATAATCGGGAAAATATTCCTGCTGCTGGCCGTCTTTCTGGTCTGTGTGGCAGGCTTTTCGCATAGAGTGAACCGGAAAACGACCGTACAGAAAACAGACAGCCAGGAAGCGGCGCTTCCGCTGGCCTATATGCTGATTGACGGTACAGCAGTCAATGAGATGACCGGTTATACCCTGGAATTGGGAGAGGAGGAGGAAAGGGAGAGCCTTACTCCGCTTCCTACAGACCGCACGCTTACCGTGGAACTGCAGAATTTTGACCGGCAGATTCAGGGGCTGAGCTATCAGGTCACATCTCCTTCAGACGGAAGTCTGGTGGAAAACGGTCAGATTCGTACACAGGCACAGGACGGCATGCTGCGGGGCTCCTTTACCCTGCAGAATACCATCAGGCTTGACCAGGAGTATTCTCTTCGTTTTACCGCGGATCTCGGAAATGGGAAGAATGTGTATTACTATACCCGCCTGCTTCAGGCCGGGGGAATGGATCTTGGCAATTACCTGAACTTTACGGAAAATTTCTACAAGAGCGCGCTGAACAAGCAGTCGTCTGTGGATCTGGTTGATTATCTGGAATCGGATGATACGGCATCCAACCGCAGTTTCTTCGATGTCAATATTCATTCCAGTCTGGCGCAGGTTTCCTGGGGAGACACGGAACCGGAACTGGTGCAGCAGGCGGTTCCCACGATTGTGGCAATCAATTCGACAACAGTCAGCATCCGTATGAAATATATCATCTGCATGGATCCCGATCAGGATGTCTCCGGGCAGACGGAAAGCTCTGCAGACACAGCGGCAGATGCGTCAGCCGCGGATGAGGCCGGGGAATCCGTCCGTTCCGATTCCACTTCGGAGACGGATCAAAATGTGACCTATGCGGCGGATTACGGTGGCTCTGACAGCCAGAAGGAATACTATACGGTTCAGGAATACTATCGCCTCCGTTACTCTCAGGATGCTATGAATCTGCTGGATTTCCAGCGCTCTGCTGAGCAGATTTTCAATCCGGCTCTGGCAGATTTTACCGCCACGACACTGAATCTGGGAGTTCAGGACAGAATGCTGCAGTATAAGTCTAACCAGGCGGGGGATATTACCGCTTTTGTGGCGAACAAAGAGCTCTGGGTCTATAACCAGAGTGCAGGAAAGGCAGTCCGGGTTTTCAGCTTCCGCGGCAATATCGGGGTGGCTGCCGCCTCCAGGTCAGATACTCCGGACAACCGGCAGGAGAACAGCAGCCACGAGATCAAAATCGAGCAGGTGTCCGAGAATGGGGATATTACTTTCCTTGTTTATGGTTACATGGCGGCCGGTTCTCACGAGGGCAGCATGGGTCTGATGGTCTGCAGGTATCAGGCGGAGACCGGGGCGGTAAGCGAGGAAGTATTTCTCCCTCTGGCGCAGAGCTTTACGACTCTTAGCAGGAACATCTCCCGGCTGTGCTATATTGACGGCAGCAATCAACTGTACCTGTTTTTGAACAGTGAGATCTGCAGGATCAGTCTGGAGGACGGATCCTACAGTATTGTGCAGTCCGGGATAGAGCCGGAATGCTTTATGGCTGCGCAGTCGGAGGGAATTGCCGCCTGGATGGAAGGAAGTGATCCTCTTCAGACGGACACGATTACCTGGATGGATCTGACAACCGGAAAAAGCCGCCAGCTGCAGGCCGCGGAGGGGGAAAAGCTGCGCGCGCTCGGCTTTGCCGGGAATGACCTGGCCTACGGGAAGGAAAAGGACGAAAATATTCTGACAGACGCTCTTGGAAATGTCGAGGCCGGCATGTATGAAATCTGTATTGAAAATATGGACGGCGAGGTGAAAAAGGATTTCTCCAGGGACGGACAGTATGTAACGGATGTTTCGTGGGAAAACAGCTCCCTGAATATGACCCTGAGCACACTAGGAGATGGCGGCTATACCGTGGCCGGCACGGATCATATTATGAATAACAGTTCCGGTGAAAACACGGTTACGGTCTCTACCGTGTCAAATGCCCGTGTGGGAGAACAGGTTACCCTTGTGTTCCCGCAGTCTGAGCAGACGGAAAATCTGCAGAGCGGATATGCGGAGCTGCTGACGGCGGAAAACGGATCGGAGACGGTTCTGGAGTGGCCTCCGGCGGAGGACAAGCTCTTCTATGTCTATACAGACGGTCAGCTGGTGTCTGTGACAGCCAGTTCTGCAAATGCTATCGTACTTGCGGACAGTGAAAACGGATTTGTCCTGAATTCCGCCCAGCAGTATGTTTATGAAAGAGGAAACTGGAACACCACGGCGATGCTGGATGTGGACAGAATATCTTCCGGACTGCTTTCTGCTCCTCTGGATGCCCGGAAGTTCCAGGAGGCTGTCGGTGACGGGTATGAGGTGATTAACCTGACTGGTTCCGAGGAGGATGTGCTGAAATATTATCTGAATAAAGGATATCCGGTGGTGGCTCAGGGCAGCGGTGCCGTCTGGCTGATTGTCGGATATGATACAGAAAATTTCTGGATCTATGACGCGTCGGCGGACAAAAAGGTAAAGGCGATCGCCACGGATGATACGACAAAGGCGTTTGAGGAGACGGGAAAGAAATATCTGACCTGTGTGAGTGCTCCGTAAGAGTCAGGGCAGTCCGGAGGATTTGCTCCTGTTCAAGGCTGCAGACAATCGAAAACCGGGGCGCCTGAGATAAAAAAAGGAACCTCCGACACCTTCAGGGGTATGAGGTTCCTTGTGTGCAAAGACTGCGTGGCCGCAGCCGGGCAGCGTTCTTCTAAATCAAATCGTTTTTCCAAATCGAAGAAAACTGCCGGGAGTGTTTTATTCCACCGGAGAGAATTCTTCTTTGGCTGCGCCGCAGACGGGGCATACCCAGTCTTCGGGAAGATCCTCGAAAGCAGTTCCGGGAGCAATTCCGTTGTCCGGATCGCCTTCCGCGGGATCGTAAACGTAGCCGCAGGGTCCACATTCGTATTTCATCTTGCGCGTTCTCCTTTCTTAAGATTCCGTTTGATAACAGACAGCCTCTGTTCCGGAAAGGAACGGGGCGCGGCAGATGGCGCGGCGCCCGTTGGCGGTCGTTTCACATAGTATACAGCATCCCTCAGGGGCAGGCAAGGAGGAAGAGTTGGAATTCAGGCCATGTATTGACATTCATAACGGCAGGGTAAAGCAGATTGTCGGCGGAAGTCTGCGGGATGAGGGAAATGCCGCGGAAGAAAATTTTGTTTCGGAGAAGGACGCAGGGTGGTATGCCTCTTTCTACAGGGAAAGGGGACTGAGAGGCGGCCATATCATTCTTCTGAATCCGGCAGATTCCGTGTACTACGCGCAGACCAGGAAGCAGGCGGAGCTTGCTCTGTCCGCCTGGCCGGGGGGCATGCAGGTTGGAGGGGGGATTACGGCGGAGAACGCCTCGGATTTCCTGGAAGCGGGAGCCAGCCATGTTATTGTGACATCTTATGTATTCCGGGACGGCAGGGTCAGTTGGGACAATCTGGAAAAACTTGTTTCCGAGACGGGTCGGGAGCATCTGGTGCTGGATCTCAGCTGCAGAAAAAAAGACGGTGGCTATTATATTGTTACCGACCGCTGGCAGAAATTTACGGATGTTGAAGTTACAGCGGAAACGATAGCAAGGCTGCAGAGCTTCTGTGATGAGTTTCTGATCCACGCTGCGGACGTAGAGGGAAGAAAAAACGGAGTGGAGCAGGAACTGGTATCACTTCTGGGGCATCTGGACACAGTGCCGGTTACCTACGCCGGAGGCGTCGGAAGCTGCGAAGACGTCCGCCGGATTAAAGAAGCCGGAAAAAACCGGCTGAATGTCACGGTCGGAAGTGCGCTGGACCTGTTCGGCGGTCCGCTTTCCTTTGAAAAAATACTGCGGATCTGCAGAGAATAGGCAGCAGATCAAGAAGCTCTTCAGATGTATGTCACCTGCGTCATTTCCTTCTCTTTCAGATCCAGGATGCGGAAGGACAGAAGAAGATAAAAAAGCTCATCCTCGTTGTTAAAATCAATGGGAACAATCTCCTGAATCCGGTCCAGCCGGTACAGGAAGGTGCTGCGGTGTATGAACAGCTTTCGGGCGCTCTGCACCGCGTTTTTTTCGCTCTCCAGATAGGTACGGAGGGTATCACAGTAGTCGGAATGGTGCTTCTCATCATACCGGTGCAGTGTCAGGAGCTTTTGCGAGACCACCATGTGGCTCGGCATGTCACGGATGCAGCAGTCACACAGATAGGTCAGGGAGATGTCCTCAAAACGGTGAACCCACCGGTAGTTTTCATATTTGTTTCCGATTTCCTGCGCGGTTCTGGCCTGGAGGCAGCTGTAGCGCAGGTCAATGGTTCCCCGGATGGTGCTGCTTGCTCCCGTTTTCAGAAGACTGTCACGCAGAAAGGGAGTCAGGGCGGTCAGAAGCTGGTCGATGGTCCTGTCATACCGGGAAAGGTTGACAAAAACCAGAATGTCATCCCCGTAGGGAAAGGCACAGGAACCCTTGATCATCTCCTCCAGGTAGTGGCAGAGATAGTTTCCGGATAATCCTTCTTCCCGGTCTACAGACCGGGTGAGGGAGAGGCAGCAGTAATAATGGCTGGAAAACCACCCGTACTCGGAAAGCCGGTTGTCGATCGCCGTATAGTCTGTCAGCCTTTCCATAATAATATCTTCCAGTATTTTTCCAAGTGAATGTCCGGATCCGGAGTGTGCCTCCTCATTTCTCTGCAGAACCGCCTGCAGATATTCGGACAGATGTGCCAGAAGAGCAGCCTGTTCGCTGGAGAGAGGCGCCATCTCCTCGGAAAGCATGACGCGGCAGGAGAAAACGCCGTGCTCGTAGAGATTTACGCAGAGCTGGCGGCTGCCGGTGTAATAGGAAGGCATCAGAAAAGGTTCTTTTTTATTCTGAAGCTCCCGGTACTCTGGATCCAGTTTTTCCGCGCTGGCGGTTTCAAAACCGACGGCCGGATCAATCAGGTGGTGAAGGGCGGCGTTCTCATCTATGACAGAGGAATGCGCCAGCAGAGAAAAATCGGACGCCTGTACAAGAACCGGATTCCCGAAAACCGGAAAGCTGCAGTCCAGCATGGAGGTAAGATTGTTGCCCTTCCGGAGAAAATCCTTCAGCTGTTCATCCCAGCGGTCATAGCGGTCGAAAATTTCCTGAATTTTATTGAACAGATCAATCACCGAGGCGGAGTCGGGAATGCGGATCAGGTTGGCGGAGTGAAGCACGCGGAGAAAGTTCGTGTCCTTGTGAAAAAAAACAAGTGTATTTTCGGGAAGCGCCTGCCGGGGAAGCGTTTCAGGCAGGGTCTCGCAGATACAGACATGACCAGCAGGCCACGCGTCCTGAGAACGGAGAAATACAGGCCTGCCCAGAGTCAGGGTGGCAGGGAGAGAGGCCGACTCCGCGGCCGGAACAAAAACATTCAGGTTTTTTACAATGATCTGAGCACTCAGCAGCATGAGAAATCCTTTCAGTTCCACCAAATGATGCCGCGACTTGCCCCGTTTCCTTGAAATTCACTGGCATCATCAAAACATAACAAAAAAATCCGGACAAGTTCACAAACAACTTAATACATATTGTATGAATTAAATATACGAAAGTCAACAAATATGCGGATTATGGATACGGAAAGTTTTTGCTATACTTATCTATGTGTAGAGGATACGTGGAAGGGTTACAGCAAAAACGAAATCTTTCTATGTTAAATTGGAGGTAAAACAAAATGATTGTAATCGGCGAGAAGATCAACGGTTCTATCCCCGCAGTGGCGGAGGCAATAGCCAAAAGAGATTCTGATTTCATCAAGGAACGCGCAAAAATCCAGGCGGCTGCCCATGCGGATTATATCGACTGCTGCGCATCTGTTCCGGAGTCCGAAGAGGTTGAGACTCTGAAGTGGATGATCGACTGCATTCAGGAAGTGACAGATATCCCGATTGCGGTAGACAGCCCCAGTCCCAGAGTATTAAAGGAAGTTTTCCCGTACTGCAAGAAGCCGGGCATCATCAATTCCGTATCCGGAGAGGGTGACAAGATTGATATTATTTTCCCGGCAATCGCGGATACCGACTGGCAGGTAATCGCACTCTGCAGTGACGATACCGGAATTCCAAAGACGGCAGACGACCGTCTCCGTGTATTCCATCATATCATGGATAAGGCAAAGGAATTCGGTATTAAGCCAAGCCGTATTCACATTGATCCGCTGATCGAGATGCTCTGCACCTCCGAGGACGGAATTGCCATGGTGGAAGAGGTTATGCATACCATCCGCGAGGAGTACCCGGATATTCATATCACCGGAGCGGTCAGCAATATCTCCTTTAATCTGCCGGCACGTAAGCTGGTAAATATCGGATTTACAGTTCTGGCTATGAAGGCCGGACTGGACAGCGCTATTTTCGATCCGACCAACCGTGATCTGCTTGGCGTTGTTTACGCGACAGAGGCTCTGCTCGGCAATGATGACTACTGCATGGAGTACATTGAGGGCTACAGAGACGGGCTGTATGGAAAACAGCCGGCAAAGGCCTGACAGGATTCAGATAATATAATCTTCCGCGGAAAGAAGATTGTATATAAAAAACAAATTTTTTATTACGGAGGGTAAAGAATATGTCTAAAATTGATGAAGTTGCTGAACTTGTAGAAAAAGGACGCGCAAAAAAGGTTGGCGCAGCGGTTCAGGAAGCTCTGGACGCAGGATGTGATCCCAATGAGATTCTTCAGAAGGGCATGATCGACGCCATGGGTGTTGTCGGCGAGAAATTCAAAAACAACGAGATTTTCGTTCCGGAGATGCTGGTAGCTGCAAAGGCTATGAAGATGGGTGTTGAGGTTCTGAAACCGCATCTTGCAAGCGGCGCAACTGGAGCTCTTGGAAAAGTTATCATTGCAACTGTTGCAGGCGATCTGCATGATATCGGCAAGAACCTGGTTGCTATGATGATCGAGTCCGCAGGATTTACTGTTATCGACCTTGGCGTTGATGTTCCGATCGACAAGATCATTGAGGCTGTAAACGAGAATCCGGATGTTAAGATTGTCGCTCTGTCTGCTCTGCTGACAACCACAATGCCTTCTCTGCGTGACACGGTAGCTGCTCTGAACGGAGCTCCGTTCCGCAAGAATATCAAGGTTATGGTCGGCGGCGCTCCGATTACCCAGGAGTTTGCGGATGAGATCGGTGCAGACGGATATTCCGAAGATGCGGCATCCGCAGCAGTTCTGGCCAAGAAGCTGGTAGGCGCAGAATAAATCTTTTTTGCCGCATTATGGACGGCAACGGATAACGAAAAATAATGGCGGGACTGCTGTACCGGGATTTCCGTGCGGCCGCTCCCGCCTTTTTGTTTGTGAATGGTGGACAAGAGGATGAGCAAAACATTTACAGTAACTTTTCTGCCACAGAAGAAAAAAACAGAGGTTCCGGAGGGAACGACCATTCTGGCCGCGGAACAGATGGCGGGTCTGGAGCCGGACGCCCCCTGCGGCGGAAACGGAAAATGCGGAAAGTGCAGAGTGGAAATTCTGGAGGGGAAGAAAACCGGCGTCGTGCTTGCATGTCAGACACCTGTGGATTCTGACATGAAGATAGATACCATGCTTCAGGAGAAGGTTCAGAGGATTCTTGCGGAAGGAAAAACCCGGTCAGTTCCGGTAGACCCCGGAATTACGCTGACCGATCCGGATTCCGGCAGACCGTACTATCTGATGGCTTTCGATATCGGAACAACTACGGTTGTCGGTTATCTGCTTGATGGAAAGGACGGGCATGAAGCAGGGGTCGCCAGTATGATGAATCCCCAGCATCAGTTCGGCGCGGATGTGATCTCAAGAGCCAATTATGTTCTGGAAAATGGCGGAGAGCAGATGCGGAAGGTCATTGTGGATGCGCTGAACCAGCTGATCGGGAAGGTGTGTGCCGACGCGGGGATTCTGCGGGAGGATGTTATTCAGATTTCCATCGTGGGAAATACCTGTATGCATCATCTGTTTCTGGGAATTTCTCCGGATTCGCTTGTTCACGCCCCCTATGTCCCCGCGGTGAAAGAGGGAATGATCATTACACCGGAAAAGGCAGGCCTGAAGATGAATCCGTCGGGAAGAGTGCTGATTCTGCCGAATATCGCCGGTTTTGTGGGCGCCGATACGGTCGGATGCATGCTCTCTGTCGCTTTTGACCAGCTGGATAAATTGACGCTCATGCTGGATATCGGAACGAACGGTGAGCTTGTCATGGGAAATAAAAAGAAAATGGTTACGACTTCTACAGCCGCAGGACCGGCTTTTGAGGGCGCAAAAATCGAATGCGGAATGAGAGGTTCCCGTGGAGCGGTCAGCCATCTGAAAACAGAGGACGGCAGGCTCTCTTTGGAGGTGGTGGATCACGCCAAACCCATCGGAATCTGCGGATCCGGTCTGATTGACATTCTTGCCTTCCTGATCCGCTATGGATTTATAGACAGCTATGGCGGCTTCTGTGATGTGGACGAGCTGGAGGATCCTCTGGCGAAGGCAGAAAGCTGGAGACTGCAGGAAATCGACGGAAAGCCGGCATTTGTGCTGTTCCCCGCGGAGGAAACCGGAAACGGGTCTCCGGTCTATATCAGCCAGAAGGATATCCGTGAAGTTCAGCTGGCAAAGGGCGCGATCGCTGCGGGTATCCAGATCATGACAGAAAAACTGGGTATCTGTCCCGAAGACATTCAGCAGGTATTTCTTGCCGGAGCCTTCGGAAATTATATGGACGCGGGGAATGCCTGCGAAATCGGTCTGATTCCCTATGAACTCCGGGACAGGATTATTCCGATCGGCAATGCCGCCGGCGAAGGCGCCAAGCTGGCATGCCTGAACCAGGGAGAATACCGCTATGCCTGCA
>CACVSR010000050.1 GCA_902756775.1 uncultured Lachnospiraceae bacterium
CCCTGGCGGAGCACCAGCGCGTCTCCCTGTCCGACATCCAGCATCGTCAGGGAAAACGGAGCCTGCGGCTGCAGAAACAAAATACAGGCGGCAAACAGGGGCAGTAAAGAAATCCGGAGATGACGGATGAAAGACACAGGCCTGGTTCCGGAGAGAGAGGTGTTCTTACGGATTTTAGCTGGGAGAAGAAAAACTTTCTTTCGGTCAGAAATGCCAAGGCAGAAGCAAAGTAGCAGAAGATAATAAAGGAAAATCTGCAGGACTGTGGGCTGGCCGCAGATCAGGGTGGATCCCGGAAGGCGGCGGATGTACCCGGTGAGCAGGGAAAACAGGCGGAGACAGAAATCGACCGGAAGAAGAAGGGCGACACCGGCAGGCCGGCAGATCATGCCGATAGTCGTTCCGATGATACCTCCTTCCAGAATGAGAGAGACAAAGGGGAGAAGGAGCAGGTTGGCAGGAAGGCCAAGGAGAGGGATTTCGTAGAAAAACCAGGCAGAGAGAGGAAGCATAATCAGGGTAATGGAAAGCCAGGATACAGTCTGCCTGATCAGATAAGAAAGAACCGAGAGCGGGTGAAATCTTTTTCTGCCGGAGAGCATCCGGAATACAGGCTTCAGGCGCCGGGCAAGAAGCGGATTTATGACAGCGGACCCCAGAACGGCGGAGAAGGAAAGAAGAAAGCCGGAATAAAACAGATACCCGGGATGAGAAAGGAGAAGCAGGATAGCGGCAAGAGAGAGCGCGCTCAGTGTGTCGTAGGAGCGTTTCAGTAAAAGGGCGCCCAGATAGACGCCGAACATCAGAAGGGCACGGAGCGTAGAGATGGAGCCGCCGGTAAATATTCCGTACCAGAGGATCAGAGAACCGGAGAGGGCGGCAGACAGCCGCCGGGCACCTCGGGGACGCATCCGGGAAAGAAGAAGGAGGCAGAGGCGAAATGCTGCCACGCCCAGGAGGGTGATATGAAGGCCGGAGATGCAGAGAATATGGATCACACCGCTCAGCTGGAAATCCAGGCGGGTGTTTTCGTCCAGCAGGGATCTGTCGCCCAGAATCATGGATGACAGTACGGACGCGCTCTCCGGGGACATGATCTCGGACTGACGCCGGACGGTGTTTTCCCGGAGTACGGTGAAATACTCCCGCAGTCCTCGGCCTTCCGACAAGATACGGCGCTCATATTCCCACAGGGTCAGATAAATGCCCTGACATGCATAATAGCTGCGGCTGTCAAACTGCCCCGGATTTCCGGGGCTTTCTGTAAAAGCCAGTTTTCCGTGAACCGTCAGCCGGGTGCCGACAGAAAGTTTGTCTTTACTGGTGGAGGTGAAAAGAATTTTCGAGACAGGAACCGACCGGTTCCCGAAGAGTACGGAATTGTTTTTCAGAATGTACTGGATGGATTTCTGCTTCAGCTGCCGTCCGGCCACGGTGCCGGTTACCCGGACGTTCATACCGCTTTCCAGACGGGAGAACCAGTCAGACGGAAGACGGGGGCTTCCAAAGACCGGGATGCCTGCCGCACGGCACAGGCAGATCAGAAGAACAAGCAGAAGACAGAAACCGCACAAAGGGCGTTTTCTCATAGGTTTTTTCCTTATACAGAGGAGAGGCAGCTGTCATGGCAGACGACAGCCCGGAGAAGAAACGACTGGAGACACGAAAAGTAAAGACAGGTGGGCTGGGCCATTGCAAGGATGCAGCGCAGAATCCGGCAGCCAGCCGAGTACGAAGAAGAAAGGACAGGTTTCAGGAGCCGGATAACAGGCTCTGGCCGGACACGGAAGCGGGATCGTCGGAATTGTTTTCTATCAGATCGGCGTTTCGGCTGAAGGGCTCACTCAGATCTACGGTATTACGATATAGAATATCGCTTTTTCCGTCTATGGTGAACTGGACTTTTCTGGTCTCGCAGGTATCGGCCAGAGAGTTGACGATGGCGTAAAACGGCAGCTCTGCCTTAAGGTTCAGGACGGAATTGCTGACGCTGGAATCGAAATTTACATAGCATACATTGTCCTGTGTCAGGACACTCAGGATATCGGTTGTTGCCGGCAGTACAGCGTAATCGCCGTCCTGCTCCGGACCCTTGATCAGCTCTTCAATAACAGCTCTTTCCAGGGGCTCGTTTGTGCTGTAATAGACTGTGCGGGTTTCCTGCTTCAGCATCGTTCCGGTCTCATCGGCAAAATACAGGGTCATGGTGACGCTCTTATAGGAATTTATGGTTTTCCCGGCGTTCTCCACGAAGCTGTTGTTGGTCATAAAGCCGACCTCCGAACCGGAGGCATTTTTCAGGGAGCTTCCCTCAATTGTAATCTGCACGCAGTTGATACCGTCTATCTGAAGAAAGGTTCGTACGATTCCGGCACGGGTAAGGAGCTCTCTGGAGGACTCCATGGAAGAATAGGCGCTGCTGCAGTTTAAGGTCAACGCTCCGTTATCCAGAGAATAGTCCAGAATCTTACAGTCTTCGGGCAGAAGCGGATTCAGACCCTTTTCCTGGGGCGCCTGTTTGATCTGCGCCATGAATTCCAGAATCAGACCCTCGGTATCTGCGTCGGAAACATCCGGTGTGTACGGACGAGGTTCCAGGCCGTCCATGCTGCTGTTTAGAAAGTACAGGGAATAACTGATGCCTTCGGGCTGGATTTCGTTCCGTTGTCTGCCGCATCCGGACAGCAGAAAGACAGTGGCAAGCAAAACCAGAACTGCCGCAGGCAGGAGCCGGATGGATATTCTGTTTTCATGAGTCTTATTTTTCATGGATTTTCCTGTGCTATCTGTTGATGCCACGGCCAAAAGGCCATTAAAACGGTGACAGCGGTTTCAGGCCACATAAACAAGAGGGATCCGGATGGAGAAGGTTGTTCCTTCCCCGGCCTTGCTTGTCACGCGGATCGCGCCCCGGTGCAGCACGATGGCCCGCCTGGTAATGGCCAGACCGAGACCCGTGCCGCCGATCTCTCTGGAGTGACTCTTGTCCACGCGATAAAACCGTTCAAAGATATGGTCGATGGAATCCTCCGGGATTCCGATTCCGGAGTCTGAAATCGTTACATAGAAATATTTCCGGTCCGCATTCATAGAGGTGCGGACCCATCCGCCCTCCGGCTTATTGTATTTAATCGCGTTTTCAATAATGTTGGAAAAGGCCAGGGTCAGCTTTGTTTCGTCTATCTCCGCGGTTACGGGGCGGAAGCTGTCAAGAATCAGCTGTACATGCTGTTTTTCCGCAATCGGACGGAGCCGTTTCATGATTTTTTCCAGAAGCTCGTTGATATTGGTTTCTTCCATATGAGTGTCCGAGGCTTTCCGATCCATTTTTACCAGAGAAAGAAGATCGGAGATAATGCTGTTTTCCCGGTCAATTTCTTCCGATATATCCTGCATGAATTCCTGATACATCTCTTTCGGGGCATCCGGATTCATATTCAGGGAATCCGCGAGCACTTTCATGGAGGCAAGCGGGGTTTTCAGCTCGTGGGAGACATTGGACACAAACTCCTCACGGGAATCATCCACGGCTTTCACACGGGTCAGCATTCGGTTGAAGGCGTCGGAGATCAGCTCCGTCTCGGCGTAATCGTCAATCTGAAGGGATTCATTTTCAAACCCGTCAGAAACACCCTCAATCCCGTCCGTTATTTTCTGGAAGGGACGGACTAAAACGCCGGACATCCAGAGACCGAAGATCAGAACCAGCACAATGGTAATGCCTAGAATCAGGGAGCCGCGGGCTTCCAGAACGCTTCTGCTGGCGTGAATCTCCGCAGTGGAGACACTTACCAGGAGCACGCCCAGAACCTTCTGGCTGTCGGAGGCCGTGTCCCGGATGCGGACCGTCATTTCCAGATACTGGTTTTTTTCATCGTACTGGCTGGTTTCCTTCCCGCGCAGACAGTCAATTACCTCCGGGGAGAGAGAATATTTGCCGGTGTCCAGATTATAGGAATCCATGATGACTCTGCTGTCGCCGTTCATGACCAGAATACGGCCGCCGTAGATGCTGGTAAGCATATTAATGGCACCGTTGACGACCTCATCCCCGGTGTTTTCCAGAAAATTTCTTTTGACAAGCTGGTCAACCAGAAGGTCGCACTGGTTGCGCACAATGACACTCCGCTGGTTGATCGCCCTGGTCTCGTAGCTCTGCACTACGACGATTTCCACGACAAGCGCGGAGACGATACCCACCACAAAAAGAAGAATCATAATACGGAAGCGAATGCTCCGGAAGAATGTGAATTTACCGTGACGTTTCATTTGTTCAGCCATAAACCTACTATAACACTGACAAAAAGAATTGACAATTTCAGGGGGCTGATTTACAGTTAAGGCAACAGAAAAATTTCTATGCAGCAGAGACAGAGAGCACAGCATGGATGCAGATTTGCTTTTCCTTCGGGAATGGGGAAATCTGTATTTTGCTGTGCTTTTCTTGTTTCGTTTTAGAAGGAGTGTGGAAGGGATGTATGATGCGGTAATTATCGGCGCCGGTGTATCCGGCAGTGCAGCAGCCAGGGAGCTTTCCCGTTTCAGAGGAAATTTCTGCGTACTGGAAAAGGAGGAGGATGTATGCTGCGGCACCTCCAAGGCGAACAGTGCCATCGTCCACGCGGGTTTTGACGCGCCGGAAGGATCGCTGATGGCAGAGCTGAATGTGGAAGGAAACCGTATGATGGGAGAACTGTCGGAAGAACTGGATTTCCCGTTTCAGAGGATCGGTTCTCTGGTGATCTGCACAGATGAATCTGACCGGGGAAAACTGCAGGAGCTTCTGGAGAGAGGCAGAGCCAACGGTGTTCCGGATCTCAGAATTGTGGAGAGAGAGGAACTGAGGAAGATGGAGCCTAATGTTTCGGATGATGCAGTGGCTGCTCTTTATGCGCCGACCGGAGGAATTGTGTGTCCCTTCCTTCTGAATATCGCCATGGCGGAAAACGCCGCAGTCAACGGGGTTGAATTCCGTTTCAATACGAAGGTGAACGGAATTGAGAAAACAGAGAAAGGTTTCTGCCTTCACACAAATAATGGAGATGTTTCAGCCAGAACGGTGGTAAATGCCGCGGGCGTCTACGCAGATGTCATTCACGGAATGGTCAGCAGAGAAAAAATACACATCACGCCCCGGAAGGGAGAGTATTACCTTCTGGATAAAAGCGCCGGAAAGCATGTTTCTCATACGATCTTCTCGCTTCCGACAAAAATGGGAAAAGGAGTTCTGGTCACTCCTACGGTTCACGGAAACCTGCTGGTCGGCCCGACGGCAGTGGATATCGAGGACAGGGAAGGAGTAAATACCACGGCGTCCGGTCTTGCGGAGGTCGCCGCAAAAGCATCCGGATCTGTAAAAAATGTGCCGCTGCGTTCGGTTATTACATCCTTTGCGGGACTGCGCGCGCATGAGGATCGTCATGAATTTATTGTGCGGGAGGCGGAGGATGCTCCCGGATTTGTGGACTGCGCGGGAATTGAATCTCCGGGTCTTACGGCAAGCCCTGCCATCGGAAAAAGAGCTGCTTCTATTATCAGAGGCATCCTGCATCTGGAAAGCGATCCGGAGTTCTGCGGCACAAGAAAGGGAATTCTGAATCCGTCCAGACTGAGTAAGGAGGAGAGAAACGAGCTGATCCGGAAGCATCCGGAGTATGGAACGATCATCTGCCGCTGTGAGAGCATCTCCGAGGGAGAGATTCTGGATGCCATTCACCGCCCCCTGGGGGCAAAATCACTGGACGGTGTAAAACGAAGAGTACGGGCAGGAATGGGGCGCTGCCAGGCAGGATTCTGCTCTCCCAAAGTCATGGAAATACTGGCAAGAGAGGTTCCGGGACTGAGGATGGATCAGGTGACAAAAAGCGGCGGCGCTTCCGGCCTGATTGTCGGGACGGACAAGGACAGACTGTAGGAGGGGTAAGTGATGAGCGAATATAAGCAGGCGGATATTGTAATCATCGGCGGAGGCCCTGCCGGTCTGGCTGCCGCGGCAGCCGCACGGGATGCGGGGGAAGACAGCATTCTGATCCTTGAGAGAGACAGCAGGCTGGGAGGAATTTTGAATCAGTGCATTCATAACGGATTCGGGCTGCATACCTTTGAGGAGGAACTGACCGGACCGGAGTACGCGCAGCGGTTTATCGACATGGTCGAGGAGAGAAAGACCGACTATAAGCTGAATACAATGGTTTTAAGCATCGGCAGGGATAAGGTTGTCACTGCCATGAACCGGGAGGATGGCCTGTTTCAGGTGCAGGCAAAGGCTGTCATTCTGGCCATGGGCTGCCGGGAGCGTCCGAGAGGAGCTCTGAATATTCCGGGGTACCGTCCGGCAGGAATCTTTACGGCGGGAACCGCCCAGAGGCTGGTGAATATCGAAGGCTATCTGCCCGGACGTGAGATTGTGATTCTCGGTTCGGGAGACATCGGTCTGATTATGGCGAGGAGAATGACGCTGGAAGGCGCAAAGGTTAAGGTCGTGGCAGAGCTGATGCCTTATTCCGGCGGTCTGAAACGGAACATTGTGCAGTGTCTGAATGATTTCAATATTCCTCTGAAACTGAGTCATACGGTTGTGGATATCAGGGGGAAAAAACGGGTGGAAGGAGTGACGATTGCCCAGGTAGATTCTCACGGAAAACCGATACCGGGAACGGAGGAGGACTATACCTGCGACACGCTGCTTCTCTCCTGCGGTCTGATCCCGGAAAACGAGCTCTCCGCCCAGATGGGCGTGGAGATGAACCCGGTCACAAAAGGACCGATGGTCAACGAGAGCCTGGAGACAAATGTAGAGGGAGTCTTTGCGTGCGGCAATGTCCTTCATGTCCATGACCTTGTGGATTTTGTGTCCGAGGAGGCGGAGAATGCGGGGAGAAACGCCGTAAAGTATGTGCGTGCCATGGGATGCCCGGAAGGCGGGAAGAAAACGGAGGCAGTCCCGGTTCTGGCCACAGACGGCGTCCGATATACGGTTCCTGTCTGCGTCCGTCCGGATTATATGGACGACAGGCTGATTGTCAGGTTCCGGGTGGGGAATGTCTACAGGGATCATTATATTGCCGTTTACCTGAATGATGAGAGAATTCTTCACCGGAAACGGCAGATTCTTGCTCCGGGCGAGATGGAACAGGTAATTTTGGACAGGGAAAAGCTGAGGAACGTACCGGATCTGAGACAGATCAGAGTCTGCCTGGAAAAGGATTGAGGATAGATGCGATGCCAGAAGGCGCGCAGAATGGAGAGCAGCATGGAAAAAAGAGAACTGACGTGTATCGGCTGCCCGATGGGCTGTCAGATTACGGTGGAGATGGACGGGAAAGAAGTTAAGGATATCCAGGGATATACCTGCAAAAGAGGAAAGATCTATGCGCAGAAGGAGGTGACAAACCCGACCAGGATCGTGACTTCAACGGTGCGGGTAACAGGAAATCCGGAGGTACCGGTGATTTCCGTAAAAACCGCGCAGGATATTCCGAAGGCTGAAATCTTCGACTGTGTAAGGGCGCTGAAAAATGTAACGGCTGTTTCGCCTGTAAAAATCGGCGATGTCATCCTGCATGATGTCTGCGGCACAGGGGTCGATGTTATCGCGACAAAGTCTGCCTGAGTTCACAGATTTCACTTATTTGGAACACAAAATCCGCACAGATTCGTCGGAAATCAAACACATTCCTTTTTTATTCTGATAATCAGAAAGCGGCACCTGAGACAGAGGTGCGGTTCATGAAACAGAAAGAAAGGAATGACAGATATGACATACGATTTCAGGGAAAATCATGAGAGAAACCGGGACGAGGAACTGGCAGAAAAAAGAAGAGCGGCAGAAAGACGCCAGGCATCCCGCCGGAGATCTATAAGGAAAAGATGGATCGGCATAATATCCGGCGGCCTGGTATTCGGGCTGGCGGCAGGTGTCACCTCCTATGGAGTGAATGCCGCGGCGCAGCTGCGGAACAGCTCTTCCACAGCGTCCACGGCCTCCCTGGCGGCGGGAACCGCTACGGGTACCAACGGAGACAGCTCCACCGCAGAGCTTGCCAGCGAGACGACATCGGGAAGCGGCGGGACGCAGACGGTTGCGGAGGTCGCCGCAGAGGACATGCCTTCCCTGGTGACGATTTCGACACTCAGCGTCCAGGAGATGCAGAGCTTCTTCGGAGGAACCCGGCAGTATGAGGCGGAGGGAGCCGGAACCGGTGTGATTGTGGCGGAAAACGATGATACGATTTATATTGCGACAAACAATCATGTCATCGAGGGCGCTACGCAGATTTCCGTCGGTTTTGCGGATGAATCGGTTGTCTCCGGCCAGATCGTAGGAACCGATACCGATAACGATCTGGCGGTGGTAGCGGTCAGCAAATCCGATCTCAGCGACAGCACGAAGAGCCAGATCAGCGTCATTAAAATCGGGGACTCCGACCAGATAGCACTGGGAGACCAGGTAGTTGCCATTGGAAACGCACTGGGCTACGGGCAGTCTGTAACCAGCGGATATATCAGTGCGTTGAACCGGGATCTGCAGCTTTCAGACGGACAGAATGTGTATAATTCCACAGGCCTGATTCAGACGGACGCTGCGATTAACGCCGGAAACAGCGGCGGAGCCCTCCTGAACATGAATGGAGAACTGATCGGTATCAATGAGGCGAAGGGTTCGTCCACTTCCAGCGGGGCAACGGTTGACAACATGGGATATGCCATCCCCATGGCAAAAGCTATCCCGATCCTGCAGAATATCATCGGCAGCGCTGCCCAGCTGCAGACCTGATCCTGCCGCGGCGCGGCAGGGGAACGGCAGGCGTAATACCTGCCGCGTACAGGAAAAGGCGGGACTTTACAGATGAAAAGTAATAGGATATGATACTCCCATCGGGAGTATAAGGAGAAATACAGCTGACTGCTGGCTTTGCGCTCTGTTATACAGACCACGGCCGGCAGTCATTTTTTTGGGGAAAGGAAAGTCGAGGATCATATGAGGTGTCCTTATTGCGGCGAAAATAACCCGGATGATGCAAGAAGGTGTTCGAACTGCGGATGCCGCCTGGATAAAGTGCGGGAAAAGAAAAAGGAAAAAAATATTCTCGCCTATGGGATTATTCTGGTCATTGTCATTCTTGCCGCCGGAATTGCGGCCATGTTCCTGGTTTCAGATCTGCTGAAGAAGAATGAATCGCAGGAAGCCAGCCTGCCATCCAAGGTAAAAATTACGATGACTTCGACGCCGGAACCTACACAAGAGGCGGTTGTCTCAGAAACGCCGACGCCGGAACCTACCGAAGAGGTCAGCGCTCTCTCCTCTGTTTCCTCTTCTTCGGAAGGGAACAGCACAGGCTCCGGGGCTGTCAAGGCGGAGCTTGTAGATGATAACCGGAAATCGGAAATGAGCCTGATGGGATTCAGTCAGGTTACGGTGGCTTCGGCTTCCGCTTCCTCGACCATTCAGCAGGATGGAATTGACAACACACCGCATGTGATGACGGATGGAAGCACCTATTCCTGCTGGCAGGAGGGTGTGGACGGAGACGGGCTGGGAGAAAATGTCACCTATCAGTTTGACAGGGAATATAAGGTGAAGTTTCTGGTTCTCCGTCTCGGAAACTGGTACAATGCCGGTGATGGGATTGATTATTATACAAGAAATAACCGGCCGGAGAAAATGACATTTATCCTGGGGGATCAGAGCTTTGACGTTACTTTCCCGGATGAGCAGAGGGAATTCTGTGTCGAATTCTCCAAAGAGGTTCCGGCTTCCTCTCTGAAAATGGTGATAGACAGCGTTTATCAGGGAACCGATTACGCGGATACCTGCATCAACGAAGTAGATGTCTACGGATATTGACGGGAAGCAGGCGGAGAAGAGATGGCAAAAGAAGCGAAAACCAACGCGATGCGTATGCTGGACAGACAGAAAATCCCCTATGAAGTTCTGCAGTATGAATGCGATAACTTTATAGACGGGATGCACTGCGCCCGGGAAACCGGCCAGCCGGTGGAACAGTCCTATAAAACGCTGGTCTGTGTGGGAAAAAGCGGTCAGCACTATGTTTGCGTGGTTCCGATTGCGATGGAGATCGATTTAAAGGAAGCCGCACGGCAGACAGGGGAAAAATCTCTGGAGCTTATCCACGTCAAAGACATTACCGCCCTGACCGGATATGTGCGCGGAGGCTGCAGCCCGATCGGGATGAAAAAGCAGTTTCCCACTGTTCTGGACAGCTCGGCGGAACAATTTGACAGAATTTATATCAGCGGAGGAAGAATCGGACTGACGCTCTGCCTTGCCCCCGGAGACGTTCTGAAGGTCTGCCGCGGCAAATACGGAGCGATAGCCATGGCGCCGCCGGAGTCCCGGCAGGAGTAGAAACCGGCGCCCGCGAAGCATTTTCTGTCTGGACTTATGGGGAAAACTGTGCTACGATTCTGCCGTAGTGATGCAGTCAGATATTTGTTATAGATAGAGAACACAGGAGGACAGCGAAATGAAACTTACACATATTAAAAACGTAGATGAATTTTTCAAGGTTGTTGACAGCTGCAAGGGACGTGTAGAGCTTGTTACCGGAGAGGGAGACAGACTGAACCTCAAGTCAAAGCTCAGCCAGTATGTTTCTCTGGCAAATATTTTCGCAAAGGATTCCGAGATTCCGGAGATGGAGATTGTGGCGTCTGAGCCGGAAGATATCGATAAGCTGATGAAGTTTATGATTCAGGGCTGAAAAAAACGTAAGATTGGTTTTTGCAGAGACGAGGGCCGGAAACCTTCGTCTCTTTTGCGCGGAAGAAAGGAAATGGCTATGGCTATAAAAATAGATGTAATTTCAGGATTTCTTGGTGCGGGAAAAACTACGCTGATCCGGAAGCTGCTGATGGACGCACTGAAAGGGCAGCAGGTGGTCCTGATCGAGAATGAATTCGGTGAGATCGGCATAGACGGCGGATTTCTGAAGGATGCCGGAATACAGATCCGGGAGATGAACTCCGGATGCATCTGCTGTTCGCTTGTCGGAGATTTCGGCACGGCGCTGAAAGAGGTTGCGGACAAGTATCATCCGGACAGGATTATGATCGAACCCTCCGGAGTGGGTAAGCTTTCAGATGTCATCCGCGCCGTAGAGCGGAATACCGGAGAGGGCATGGTGCTCAATTCGGCGACGACCGTCGTAGACGTCACAAAATGCAGGATGTATCTGAAAAACTTTGGGGAGTTCTTTAAAAACCAGGTAGAGGCGGCAGGTACCATCATCCTCAGCCGCATGGATACGGATAAGGCAAAACCGGAAACGGTGGAGGAAGCGCTGAAGCTCATCCGGGAACTGAATCCTTCTGCCACTGTCATTACCACGCCGGTGGAGGAACTTGGCGGGAAAAAAGTCCTCAGCACCATGGAGGGAAACAAGATCGACCTTACCCTTGTAGAGGATGAGGATGACGAGGAAGAGGAACACCACCACCACGAGCACGAAGAGGGGCATCACCACCACGGGCATCAGGAGCACGAGGAGGAACATCACCACCACGAGCATCATGAGCATGAAGAGGAGTGCTGCCACGATCATGACGGGCATGAGGCGTGCGGCTGCGGCCATCACCACCATCATCACCACGATGCGGACGAGGTATTTACAAGCTGGGGTCAGGAGACGGTCCGCAGATATACAAAAGAGGAAATCCAGTCTGTGCTGGAGAAGCTTTCCGCAGATGATTCCTACGGAACGATCCTTCGGGCAAAGGGAATGGTAGAAGGCCCCGAAGGAAAGTGGATTTATTTTGACATGGTGCCCGGTGAAGCAGATGTCCGCGAAGGAGAACCGGAATATACCGGAAGGCTCTGCGTGATCGGCTCCGATCTGAAAGAGGACGGACTGAAGGAGCTTTTCGGGCTGTAAGCCATACAGGAGAGGGCAGAATGAACGAGGAAGAAATTGAAGTCCCCATTTATCTGATCACCGGATTTTTGGAGAGCGGAAAGACGTCTTTTCTGAATTTTACGCTCCGGCAGGATTATTTTCAGCTGGAAGAACCGACCCTTCTGATCAATACGGAAGAGGGGGAAGAGACCTATGACGCGAAGGATCTGCTGAAGTATCATACACTGGTGGAAAATGCCACAGAGCAGGATCCGTTTAATGTAAAGCTTTTACGTCAGTACCAGCGTCAGCACAATCCCGGCCGTGTCGTTCTGGAATACAATCCGTTCTGGAGCGTGGCCTCCCTGGAGGCTATGAAGCTCCCGGACGGATGGGGGATTGTTCAGAAGATTGTGATTGTAGACGCCAGTAC
>CACVSR010000051.1 GCA_902756775.1 uncultured Lachnospiraceae bacterium
GTCACCCGGACATCCGCGTAATCCTTCATGTACTGGGCAAGCACTCCGCCATAGGAATAGTAAGTTCCCGCCGTTCCTCCCGTGCCGAACATCATACGGGCGCGGTACTGTCTGCACCCGCCAAGCGTAAGAGCAAGAAGCAGGCACAGAACCAGTCCGCACGCCCGAAGCCATTTTTTTCTCATAAATAAAAATCTCCTGTCCTCATTTTCCCGCGGCTCCGTCTGTTAACATCTGAACCGGATGCCGCACACACTCCGCGACGCGGCGCAATATTTCCCCGGCTTCCGCCTCTGACAGCTGCTCGAAAAGCCGCACATGCCGCACGACGCGGTGCTGCGTCTCTCCGGCTGCCGACGGCATCCTGTGAATCCGCCTTCCGCAGAAAAGGCCGGCGCAGAGGAATCCCGCGCCGGCCTCCGGAACACCGCATCCTTCTGTTTATTTGATTTCAGAAACCGGTGTTCCCGCCTGAATGGTATAGCCGCATTTGTCACAGACAGCATCCTCTGCCAGAGTGCCGGCCTGAGAATCCTGCATGGCGACGAAAATCTCCATATCCGCCCCGCACTTCGGGCACTTAATCTCCTGCAGCTTCGGTGTTGCCTTACCCTCCTGACATCCTTCAAAAGCCATAATCTGTTCCTCCTTTCAAAAACCAAAACTGATAGATTTTATTTTATCGGCTCAAAATCCGCAGCTCCATGCTTGCAGATCGGGCAGACGAAATCCGGCGGAAGCTCCTCTCCCTCATAGATGTAGCCGCAGACCGTACATACCCAGCCCTTTTTGCCCTTTGTCTCCGGCTTTGGCTTTACATTCTTCTGGTAATAGGTGTAGGTCATGGTGTCCTTATCCGACATCACGCGGGCCTCCGTTACCGTACAGATAAACATGCCGTGCGTGTCCAGATCCACGTAGGACTCTACCTCCAGAGACATCATGGCGTTAATGTAACGCGGAAGAATCCTCAGCCCGTTGTCGGAGCGAAGAACCTCCTCTCCCGCAAACTTATCCGCCGTACGTCCGCTCTGGAATCCATACTGCTGGAATACGGAGAAGGGCGCCTCCACAGACAGGCAGTTGATATTCAGCTTTCCGGTCTGCTTGATGACATGATAGGTATAATTCTGCTTGTTAATATTGACGCCGATGCGGTTCGGGGAATCGGTCAGCTGGGTCACCGTATTGCAGATCATCCCGTTGTCCTTTTTCCCGTCATTGGTTGTCACGACATACAGGCCGTAGCCGATGCGGAACAGGGCTGTCATATCATTTTTATCCGCTTTATCCGGAGAAAGAGCCTTGTAGTCCTTCGTCAGCTCATCCGCCATCTTTGCAAGCGCTTCTTTGCTGTCCTTCTTCAGCGCGGAGCGGATGGTGACACAGGTGTTGATAAAAGTCAGGTTTTTGCTGTTTGCAAACTTCTCCTTCATCAGTTTATTGGCAAGCGGAGACCATGTTCCGTTTTCGATAAACGCCACGGTACGGTTCTGGAAATTCCGCTCTGTCAGATGATCAATAAACTGGCGCATAAACGGGAAGAGCTCCGCGTTGTAGGTCGTTGTGGCCAGAACCAGCTTGCTGTAACGGAAAGCGTCCGCGACCGCAAGAGCCATGTCCGTCCTTGCCAGATCATGGACAACAACCTTGGGCGCCCCGTTTTCCCGGAGCATCTCCGCCAGCTGCTCTGCCGCGGCTTTCGTGTGCCCGTAGACAGATGTATAAGCGACCACAATGCCTTCTTCCTCCGGTGTATAGGAGGACCACTTGTCATACAGGCCAATGTAATGGCCGAGATTTTCCGTAAGAACCGGTCCGTGAAGCGGGCAGATGATACGGATGTCCAGAGTAGCCGCCACCTTCAGCAGATTCTGCACCTGGGCGCCATATTTGCCGACAATTCCGATGTAATAGCGCCGGCTCTCGTCATCCCAGGGCTCCTCCACATCATTGGCGCCGAATTTTCCGAATCCGTCCGCGGAGAACAGAACCTTGTCCGTGCTGTCGTAGGTAACCATAACCTCCGGCCAGTGAACCATCGGGGCAAACACAAAAGTCAGCACATGTTTTCCAAGTGTAAGGGTTCCGCCGTTGTCCACAACCTCTTTTTTGAATGCCGGATCCATGTCAAAAAACTGATCCATCATCACAAAGGTTTTCTTGTTTGCCACAATCGTGGTGTCCGGATATACCTTCATGAAATTCATAATGTTTGCGGAGTGATCCGGCTCCATATGCTGGATCACCAGGTAATCCGGCTTTCTGTCCCCCAGCACCTCTGCAAGATTATCCAGCCACTCATGCGTGAAGTTAATGTCCACGGTGTCCATAACCGCAATCTTCTCATCCATGATGACATAGGAGTTATAAGCCATACCGTTCGGTACGACATACTGTCCCTCAAAAAGATCCACCTTGTGGTCATTGACCCCCACATATCTGATGTCGTCTGTTACTCTCATTTCATCCTCCTTCTATTCGGATTATCCGGTATTCATTTTTTGCTTCCGATAAAGGAAAGCACTGTCCTTTCCCAAAGCCGTTCAAGGCATTTTCTTCCGGTTTCCTGCAGCCGGCCGCCCTGGCAGCTTCCTGAGAGATACGCGGGAATCAGGACAGAAGCGGGCGCACGGCATCCGCCAGCTCGTCTTTCTCCTTCTGCGCCTCCTCCAGAGTCGCTCCCTTTGTTGTGAAATAGGTCTTGATCTTCGGCTCGGTTCCGGACGGACGCACAACAACAGCCGCTCCGTCCTCCAGCGTATAGATCAGGACATTCGCTTTGGGAAGTCCGGTTTCTTCCGGCTTATCGTAATCCGTTACCTTTATTACGCGTCTTCCCGCAAAATCCGACGGGGGATTCTGCCGCAGATTATCCATAATGGCAGCCATTTTGTCCATTCCGGAAAGTCCTGGGAACTCAAAGCTGTCCACCTTGTTCAGGTAGCGGCCATACTGCGCGTAGATCTCCTCCAGCCTCTGCTTGATGGAAGATCCGATGCTGCGGTAGTAGGCAGCCATTTCGCAGATCAGCATGGAACTGATTACTGCGTCTTTGTCCCGCACATAAGGTCCTGCCAGGTACCCGTAGCTCTCCTCAAACCCGAAGATAAACCGATCCACCTGGCCGTCCGCCTCCAGAGCAGCGATCTGGTCGCCGATCCACTTGAAGCCTGTCAGGACGCTCCGAAGCTCTACGCCGTAATGCTTTGCCACCTCATCCGCCAGCGGCGTGGAAACAATGGACTTCACAGCGACCGGATTCTGCGGCATGGTTCCCTTTTCGATGCGTCCGGCGCAGATGTAATCGAGAAGCAGAACACCCATTTCGTTTCCGGTCACAAGCTCGTAGCTTCCGTCCGGACAGCGCATGGCAATCCCGACCCTGTCCGCGTCCGGATCCGTCGCCAGCATCAGATCCGCTTCCGTGTCCTCCGCCAGCTTCAGCCCCTCCTTCAGGGCGTCAAAAATCTCCGGATTCGGATAGGAACAGGTGGTAAAATAACCGTTCGGATATTCCTGCTCCGGCACGATCGTAATATCTTCGATACCGATATCCTGCAGAACACGGGTAACCGGAACCAGCCCCGTGCCGTTCAGCGGGGAGTACACCAGCTTCAGACCGGCTGTCCGGCAGAGTCCCGGACGAACCTGGTATTTTTCTATGGTCTCATAGAACGCTTCCTTGCACTCTGTTCCGACGAAACGGATCAGCCCCTTTTCGACGCCCTCGGCAAAAGGCATGTACGCAGCCCCGGTCAGAACGTCCGTCTTCTGAATCTCGTTGTAGACCACTGCGGCAGCGTCATCCGTCATCTGGCAGCCGTCCGGTCCGTATGCCTTATACCCGTTGTATTTGGCCGGATTGTGGGAGGCCGTTACCATAATGCCTGCGTTGCAATGATAATATCTGGTGGCGAAGCTAAGCGCCGGAACCGGCATCAGCTCGTCATAGATGCGTACCTGAATCCCGTTCGCCGCAAGAACGCCCGCCGCGTCCCTGGCAAAGTTCCAGCCCTTCAGGCGACTGTCATAGCTGATCGCCACCGTCTGGTTTCCGCCCTGCGTTTTAACCCAGTTTGCCACGCCCTGGGTCGCCTGCCTCACCACCCAGATGTTCATCCGGTTCGTTCCTGCTCCCAGTGTGCCGCGGAGTCCCGCTGTTCCGAATTTAAGGGCTACCGCAAACCGCTCCCGGATGGCATCATCGTCTCCGGCGACATCTCTAAGCTCCTTTTTCAGATCAAAGTCCACGAGATCCGCCTGCAACCATCGATCATATTCGTCCCGATACATGATTAGGCCTGCCTTTCTTCTGATTTTTCTCCTGCATCCGCCAGATGCCGTCTTCCCTGTGCTCAGCCTTTGGGCAGCTGTCCGGCGCAGGAATCATTCCTGTTTTTCATAGGTAATCTTACCATAGAAACACGGCTTTTTCTACTGACAGAAAACAAATCTGAAAAAGCAAGCAGAATCAAAGAGACGGCGGTGTGCCTTACCCGGACATATACCGGTAAACGGCTGCGGACACCTGCGTAATTGTCTGTATGGCGGCTCCGGAAGCGGTGACATTCTGTATCATGACGCTGATACAATAAGGTCTGTCCGAAAGAAAAACAACAGCCGCGTCATTCTGCACATCGTCCAGCTCTCCTGTCTTGTTTGCCGTCTTTATGTCGGACGGAATGCCTGCCGGAATCTTCCCTTTCCGGACCTGCTGCTCCAACGCCTGCAGGATCTGCGCCGCTCCCGGCATATCCGTCTCATATGCATAAACCTCTGCCGTACCCGCCTCTCCTCCGCCGTTCTTCTCCCCGCTGTCCGCAGCGTTTTGTGAATCCGCGGCGTTTTCCTGTGTGTCCGTGGCGTTTTGTGCGCCCGCAGCATTTGTCTGCGAGGCCGATGTGTTTTGTACGTCCAAAGCATTTTGCACAGCCTCGGCGTCCGCCTCCCCGGAGGAAAGCCAGACATTCTTTAAAAACCGGGAGCAATCCCGAACAGAAGTATAGTTATCATCCGCCGCATTGGATTCCAGGAGCATCCTTCCCATGTGGGTATCGGTATATCCGTGCCGCTTACAGTAATCATTCACCACCTGCCGGCCTACGGTATCGTTTCCCTGTCCCAGCCTGGAAGTCAGCGTATTCGCCGCGGTATTATCGCTTTCTGCAAGCATGGCAAGCAGAAGACTGTCGGTTTCTCCCTCTTCGTTTTCCTGACCCCGAACCACAGAGATCTGCTCCCACACGGCACCTGCAATGTAAAGCTTAATCAGGCTTGCCGCCTGCATGGGTCCGGCTGTCTCCAGAGTCTTTCCTGTCTGCGCAGAACCGCTGTCATACCAGGCGCAGCCGGTGCCGTTCAGCTCCTCCACATACACGGAGCCCCGCGTGTCTCCGGTCACTTCTCCCGCCATGACGGCTCGTATCTGCTCCTCCAGATCCACCAGCTCCTGCGGCTGACTCCCGGCTGAACGGTTCTCCGCCACCGGGCTTATATCGGAGGAAGCAGAAACAACAGATTCCCCCTCCGTTCCCGATGCTTTTTCCGTCTCCCCGCTGCCTCTGCCGCTATCTGACATAGCACCGGCGGAACTGCTCCGCGCTTTCGCACCGCTCTCCGTGACTGCCTCCTGTGAAAAGGCCAGCCCGTCCGAAGAGTTTTCCGCGACCGCGCTCTCTGCTGTTCTTCCGCAGCCGGACAGCAGAGCGGCCGCCAGAACGGCGGTCACGGCTGCTCTTCTGCCATAGCGTTTTTTCATCCCTTTCCGTCCTTTCCCAGTCTGACTAACCCCAGACACGACGCATGCCCGAAAAACTGTGTCACCCGCAAATCAGCGGCTTCCTGCTCCGGATACCTGTCTTCTTCCTGCCGCGGCGCATGTTTTACCGGCCGAAATAATTCTGAATTCCCTGCGCAATTCCTTCCGCCATTTTTTTCTGAAATTCCGGATCTTCCATATTCGTGTCATCCGTCGGGTTTGTCATAAAACCCATTTCCAGAATCATGACCGGAATGGTGCTCCAGTTGATACCGGTCATGGTGTCGGATGTAATTACCCCGTTGTCCGCCATGCCCGTGGCGCTGCAGTAGGCGCTCAGCACATCCTCCGCCAGCCGGGAGCTTTCCCCGTACAGAGAGCCCACATAAGGATTGGACGAGGAGCCGACCAGAGCCAGAGCGCCGCTGGCTCCCGGATCCTCCGATCCATTGGCGTGAATCCGGACCATCACGGACGCGCCGGATTCGTTGGCTAGCGTTGCCCGCTCCGCATTGCTGATTGCCGTCTCATTGTCCTCTCTTGTCATGACCACGGTGTATCCCTCCGCCTTCAGAAGATCCCGCACCTGCAGGGCAATGTCCAGATTCAGCTGATACTCCGGCACACCTGTCGTCGTCCCGGAAGTCCCGCCGGTGGCTCTTGTTTTCATGACAGAGGAGCCCGGCGCATTTGGCTCCTGTCCGCTCATATCCACATCCGGCGCCTGATGTCCGGGATCCAGTGCGACAGTAATTCCCTTCTCCGCCGGCTCTGTCGGCCCGGCCTCCTGCGAAGCGCTTTCCGCCGTCAGCGGTTCCTGCCCCGCCGACTGCGCGCTGCCTGTCTGTTCCGCCGCCATCTCACTGGAGCCGGAAACCGTCTGCGGGTCCGCGTTTTGGGAATTCCCTGTAACACTTTCCGTTTTTTCCGGCACGGATTCTGCCGAACCATTCTCCGCCGTTTCCCCGCTTTCCGAGAGAACAGCGGCAGAAGCTCCGCTGCCCGCCTGCCCTGCCGGCTTCCCGCAGCCGCCCAGACTTACCAGAATCAGTGCCGCGCCAAGCATTCCACACAGCCATTTCTTTTTTCTCATCCCTTACCTCTCAGACAAATTGATTTCTTGCGGCATCGTAGTAATAATCAATCATTTTCAGTTTGGTTTTCAGCTCTTCTTCCCCAATCTGCTCGCATCTGCAGAATTCCTGCAGACTGGAATACTGGTCTCTCAGCTTTGTATTCACGTAGCTTAAAAGCATAACCGGATCTCCTGGCATCATCTTCCTCCTCATTCTCTTTCTGTTTTCTCACTGATGTGAAGCTGCAGAAAGCTCTCCAAACAGGTCTGTTATTTCTGAATTCAAGCGCTTTCCTGAAATAATGGTATCTATTTCAGTACCTCAGATTCGGAACTCTTTGCGTTCCTCGTTGTGGGCAGTCAGAGCGGCTTCATTTCAACATGAAAAAAAATAACGGCACAGCCGAATGTCCTCGACTATGCCGATGATTTCAGGAATTAAGCATCCCTAAGTGAGATGTCCTTTCCGGCACGCCCCTGCAGCCGGGGCAGCCGCCCTGGCCGCCCGCGGCCTGACGGTTTTCCCCGCCTTAATTGTCCACAACCTCCGCCGTCGGCTCTATTACAGCCTTCAGCTCATTGTTGACAACATCAATCAGGATCGTATCACCCTGATGGACATTTCCTTCCAGAATCAATTTCGCGGAAAGGGTTTCCACGTATTTCTGAATATATCTCTTCAGAGGACGCGCACCGTATACCGGGTCGTAGCCTCCATTAATAATATACTGCTTTGCCTCCGGTGACAATGCGATTTTCAGCTGCTGTACCGCCAGCCTGCGGTTCAGATCCGCAATCTGAAGATCCACGATATGCCCGATGTTGTCCTTTGTCAGCGGACGGAACATAATAATTTCGTCCAGCCGGTTCAGGAATTCCGGACGGAAGTGCGCCTGCAGATCCTTGTGTACAGCCTCCTGCGCGCTCTTGCTGATAGTGCCGTCCGGCTCGATGCCGTCCAGCAGATACTGGGAGCCGATGTTGGATGTCATAATCAGGATGGTGTTCTTAAAATCCACCGTCCTGCCCTGAGAATCCGTGATACGGCCATCATCCAGAACCTGCAGCAGTACGTTAAACACATCCGGATGCGCTTTTTCAATCTCATCAAAGAGCACGACGCAGTACGGTTTTCTGCGGACTGCCTCTGTCAGCTGTCCGCCTTCATCATAGCCGACATATCCCGGAGGAGCTCCGATCAGCCTGGAGACAGAATACTTCTCCATGTACTCACTCATATCAATACGAACCATGTTGTTCTCATTGTCGAACAGCTTTTCCGCAAGCGTCTTTGCCAGCTCCGTCTTGCCGACGCCGGTGGGACCCAGAAACAGGAAAGAGCCGATGGGCCTGGTGGGATCCTTGATACCCGCTTTGGAACGGATAATGGCATCCGAAACCTTTTCCACAGCCTCGTCCTGGCCGACAACCCGTTTGTGCAGCTCTTCATCCAGGTGAAGAATTTTTGTTTTCTCACCCTCTGTCAGCTTGGCAACCGGAATACCGGTCAGACGCGACACGATTCTGGCGATCTCATCCTCATCCACGCTTTCATGAACCAGCTGAAGATCCGCCTTCCTTACGCGCTCCTCCTCGTCCGCCAGCTGTTTCTGCAGCCTGGGCAGCTCGCCGTTGCGGAGCTCCGCCAGCGCGGAGTAATCATAAGCTCTCTCTGCGGCCTCGATCTTCTTGTTACACTCAAAAATCTGCTCACGCAGCTTAGAGAGCCCTTCCAGGGAAGCCTTCTCATTCTCCCACTGCGCCTTCCTGCTGTTAAATTTCGTCTGAAGATCTGCCAGCTCCTTCTGAAGGGAGGCCAGTCTTTCCTTACTCAGAGTATCGGTCTCCTTTTTCAGCGATTCCTCGTCCGCTTTCAGGCGGAGAATCCGGCGATCCAGCTCATCCAGCTCGGTCGGCATGGAGTTTTTCTCGGTCTTAATCTGGGCGCAGGCCTCATCCACCAGGTCGATGGCCTTGTCCGGCAGAAACCTGTCTGTAATATAACGGTCTGAAAGCGTCGCCGCCGCCACAAGGGCGCCGTCTGTGATCTCCACACCGTGGTAATTTTCATAGCTTTCCTTCAGTCCACGCAGAATGGAGATGGTATCCTCCACACTGGGCTCGCTGACCATGACATGCTGGAAACGGCGCTCCAGAGCGGGATCCTTCTCAATATATTTTCGATACTCATCCAACGTCGTGGCACCGATGCAGTGAAGCTCGCCTCTTGCCAGCATAGGCTTCAGCATATTGCCGGCATCCATGGCTCCCTCTGTTTTTCCGGCGCCCACAATCAGGTGCAGCTCATCAATAAAGAGGATAATTCTTCCGTTGCTCTTGCGCACTTCCTCCAGAACAGCCTTCAGACGCTCCTCAAACTCTCCCCTGTACTTGGCGCCCGCCACAAGGGCTCCCATGTCCAGGGAAAAAATCGTCTTGTCACGAAGAACCTCCGGCACATCCTTGGACACGATACGCTGTGCAAGCCCTTCCACCACGGCGGTCTTGCCGACGCCAGGCTCACCGATCAGCACCGGGTTGTTTTTCGTCTTACGCGACAGAATACGGATGACGTTCCGGATTTCCTCGTCACGCCCGATCACCGGGTCCATCTTCTGCTCTCTTGCCTTTTCCACAAGATCCGTGCCGTATTTCTTCAGTGTATCGTAGGTCGCCTCCGGGTTGTCGGACGTTACCCGCTGATTTCCCCTGACCGAGCTCAGCGCCTGCAGAAAACGCTCTCTGGTAATCCCGTTCTGCTGAAACAGCTGCTTCATGGAAGGACTGGGGTTTTTAAGCATGGCCAGGAACAGGTGCTCCACGGAAACATATTCGTCCCCCATGGCTCTGGCCTCGTCCTCCGCCATATTCAGCGACTCGTTCAGATACTGGCCGACGACATGCTGACCGCCCTGAACCTTTACTTTTGCGTTCAGCGCCTGCTCCACCTCATTCAGGAACAGATTCTTGTCTATCCCCATCTTTTCAATGAGTTCCAGGATCAGGCTGTCTTCCTGATGCAGCAGAGCATACAACAGATGCTCCTGCTCGATCTCCTGGTTACCGAATTCATAGGCAACCTTTTCCAGATTGTTCACTGCCTCCAGTGATTTCTGGGTAAATTTCTGTATGTTCATATCCTCACCCCCGTTTCGCAACGCAGTATGAAAAATCCGTCAATTTAACTTATGTCTACCTTTTCTCAACAGCATAACTATAGCATTCATTGTTAGCACTGTCAAGCATTGAGTGCTAATTCTTTATTTTCAATCCTCCCCTCCGCAGGTCAGACCGGGCACATGCGTACATACCGTGCCGGTCATTTCCCGGCGGAAGCAGCAGATCTTCTTTTTTCCCTTATTACATTCATCTTCTTCAGCTCACCGCGCTGTGGCCTCCGGAAGCCTTTTCAAACTCCTTCAGCGCTTTTTTCTGCTCTGCCGACAGCGTTCTGGGAACCTGTATTTCAATCGTCACATACTCATCTCCCGCAGGTTTTCCGGCGCTTTCCGGAACGCCCTTGCCACGCAGACGGATCTTTCCGCCGCACTGCATGCCTGCCGGAATTTTGCAGACAACACTTCCCTTCAGGGTGGACACTCTTGCCTCTCCGCCGAATACAGCCGTTGTGAACGGAATTTTAGCTGTGGTGTAAATATCCCTTCCCTTTCTGGAAAAACCCGCTCTTGGTTCCACATGAATTTTTATGTAAAGGTCGCCCCGGCCGTTTCTTCCGGTGTTTCCCCTGCCCTTCAGACGAATGCTCTTTCCGTCCTCCATGCCCGCCGGAATTCTGATCTGGAGGGTCTGCATTCCATTGTTTCCCGAAGCGGCAGCCGAACTGAGCCGGATTGTCTTTGTACATCCATAAACCGCCTCATCAAACCCGATGCTCAGCTCCGAGTGCAGATCATTATTCTCATAGGAAGAATTTCCCATGCCGGACCACTCCGATCCGTTTCCTCCAAAGCCGGACGCCCCGCCAAAACCAGAACCTCCGGAGGCATGGCCGAAACCATGTCCGAACAGATCGCCGAAAATATCTTCCGCATTGCCGCCCTCAAAATGATAGGTGTGATACTGTGTGCCGTCCGAATCAGTTCCACTGTGGAACCCCCGGAACTGACGGAAAAAGTCAGACGCATCCTGCGCGTTTCCGCCCGCGTAACCTCCACTCTGCTGCCATGCCTGCTGCGCCTCCGCGTATTTTTTCGGATCCATCCCTTCCGCAAAGGCAGCCATGCCGTAGGTGTCATATATTTTCTTTTTCTCCGGATCGTTCAGTACGGAATACGCCTCGTTAACCTCCTGGAACATTTTTTCCGCCTGCGGATTCCCCTGATTCATATCCGGATGGTATTTTTTCGCGAGTTTCCGGTATGCCCGTTTAATCTCCTGCTCTCCCGCCCCCTTGGACAGGCCGAGCACCTCATAATAATCTCTCTTCACGGTTCTCACCTTCTCTCCGTACGAACCTTCCCGCCGGTTCTTCCGGCAGTATTACCTGAATAATCCTCCATATCCTGACTCAACAGCTACAAAATATTGATACGATAACGGTACAAATGCTTCTCCTGTCTCCCGCCTCCCGCCTGTTTCCCGTGCAGACAGCCGGTAAGATATTATTCTTATTCCGGATTATAGTCCTGCGGAATTACAGAAGAACCGCCGCGTTTCCTGATACACAGGTACGCGGCGGCCATTTGTCTTTATTCGCTTACACGGCCATCCGGACTGCGGATCAGCCTTCAATCGCGATTGTCTTCTTCTCTGGAACTGCTTTCTGTACATCCTTCTTCGGAACGGAAACCGTCAGAACACCGTTCTCGAACTTAGCCTGTACATCCTCTTCGGTGATGTCATCCCCGACATAAAAGCTTCTTGCCATACTGCCGGAATAACGCTCTCTGCGAATGACTTTTCCCTCTTTATTCTTTTCCTCGGTGTTCTGATCCTTCTTCGCGGAGATTTTCAGATAGCCCTGATCCAGAGAAAGCTCTATATCCTCTTTTTTATAACCCGGAAGATCTACATTTAATTCGTAGTGATCATCCTTCTCCACAACATCCGTGCGCATCAGGCCGTGGGTTTTCTGCTGTGCGGTACTCTTTGCCGGATAAAAAGCCCTGTCAAAATCATCAAACCAGTTATCAAATAAATCTTCTCCAAATAAGCTCGGCAGATACATCATAAGTCATTCCTCCATTCCAATCCATCTAATCAAATTCCTCAGGATGGACGCCTGGTTATTGTTTTTGTTATATTCTCTGCACGAGGAAAACCTCTCTCCGTTCCCAGGTCTCATACGGGGGAGCGGATACGGAACTTTTTGTTCCCTTTTCC
>CACVSR010000052.1 GCA_902756775.1 uncultured Lachnospiraceae bacterium
CTGTTTCCATAAACCTCCAGCATACTCTCCACCCCTTTCAGGCGGAGAATATCCGCAAAGGAAAGCCAGGGTGTCTGAAGAACCTCGTAGGGAGGCTCCGGGCTGGCCGTAATCCCGTATGTTTCTGCCTTCCGGTACATGGCGGAACCTTTCAGTACCTTCAGGAATCCCAGCTGCAGCTGATCCGGCTGCATCGCATACACATCATTAAAGGATTTCCGAAAGCTCTCTATTCCTTCTCCCGGAAGCCCTGCAATCAGATCCAGATGCTGATGAATGTTTCCGCCCCTTTTTATAGCAGCGACATTTCTTTTCAGGACATCAAGCTTCATCGTTCTGCTGATTTCCCGGATAACCGCGGGATTTGTGGTCTGGACGCCGATTTCCAGCTGAACCTGCCCCGGACGCATTGTATTTAAAAGCGCAATTTCCTCTTCCGTAAGGAGATCCGCTCCGATCTCAAAATGGAAATTCGTCACCTGGTTGTCATGCTCTTTCAGGTAGCTCCAGATAAACATGGCATGGGAATGATTGCAGTTAAACGTCCGGTCTACAAATTTTACCTGCGGCACTTTTCTGTCCAGAAAAAACTGAAGCTCCTCCGCAACCAGCTTCCTGCCGCGCAGCCTGACTTTCTCCTCTATGGAAGACAGACAGTAGCTGCAGGAAAACGGACATCCCCGGCTTGTTTCATAATAAAGAATCCGGTGCCGGATATCCTCTGCTTCCAGATTTTCTTCGCGGTAAACAAAGGGAATTTCATCCATGGAAAGAAGCGGAGCCGGCGCTGTGCGAAAAATCTGCCCATCCCCGCCCCGGTATACAATGCCTGGTACTTTTAAAAAGGCCTCTTGATCCGGCACGGCTACGCCGTCATAGAGACTGACCAGCTCTGTGAAGCTCCTCTCCCCTTCTCCGACCATGATTCCGGTGATCTGCGGCATTTTTTCAAGACAGTTTTCCGCGTCAAAGGAAACCTCCGGTCCTCCCAGCCAGATCGGGAGTCCTGGAAGTATTCGGTGCAGATTTTCCGTGATATGGCAGACCTGCCGGAAATTCCACAGGTAGCAGGACACACAAAGGACATCCGGCTTTCTTGTGTAAAGATCCGCCAGGATGTCCTCTTCCCGCTGATTGATGGTATATTCTGCAAAATCAATGTCCGGTTTTTTCGATTTTCCGGAAGACCCGCTCCTCTGTGCCAGCGTGTTTTCCGCATAACACGAAAGGGAACGGACAGCCAGGCTGGTATGGATATATTTTGCGTTTATGGCAGCAAGCAATACCCTCATTCCGCACTGCCTTTCCGGATTCCGGATGCAGCGTTGTCCCCGGTCTCCTCTGTCAAACCCATTTCTTCCAGATGGCGTTCCCCATGATATACCGGAACATCCTTCATCTGTTCCTTCTCAATGATGGTAAGCACATGATAAAACTGCTTCCATTCCTCATCAGTCATGGCGGCCTTTACCCTGCTCATGACCTCTGAGACGTAATTGGCACTGATATTATAGTAATCCTTGTACTTCTGCGTCACCTGGAGAAAATATTCCCGCCTGTCCTTCACGGACTGTACTTTCTTCAGATACCCCTTTTTTACAAGACTGTTTATTTTATAGGCGGCATTGGGCGAAGATATTCCGATAAAGCTGGAGAACTCGTTGACCGTGGGATTTTTCATGGCATATATCACTTCCATACAGAAGGTCTCCACCGTGGTCAAAGTTGCTTCTCTGCTGCTGAAATTCTGAAATACAGCTCTGTAAAAATGCAATTTGAAATTTGTATACACTTCTTCAAACAGTTCTTCCGCCGTCATGTCTGTCCGCTCCCCCGGTCCGCCGCACGCCTCTTTCGGCATGTACGCTGCATACTAAAGATGGTTCTAATACTACCATTTTTTGTGTTTTTTTACAACGCACGGATGTTCGGAAATGTGCTTGAAATGTACTGTTTATCCGGGCAGCGCCCTGACAGCCGGACGCATTCTGGCTGCTGCAGGCACATGCATAATGCCGGGCCTGCAGAGGAAACAGACAGCGTGAGATAACTCTCAATTCTCTTCCTCCGACACCGCCGGCACGTCCGGCGATACGACTGCGAAAGATATTTCCGCGTTCACCGCCGTCTTCCCGTCTACTGTGGCGACCGCTTTTCCGAATCCCAGCGGTCCTTTTCTGCCGATGATTTCGCACCGCATTTCCAGTACATCTCCCGGAACCACCGGCCTGCGAAACCGGGCATTTTTTACACCCCCGAAGTAAACCAGTTTTCCTTCGTTCTCCTCTTCTGTCAGAAGCGCCACCGCTCCCGTCTGCGCCAGCGCCTCCAGCACCAGAACCCCCGGCATAACCGCCTGTTCCGGGAAATGGCCGCAGAACTGCATCTCATTGACAGATACACATTTTCGTCCCTGCGCAAAGTGTCCCGGACTGCACTCTGTAATACGGTCCACAAGAAGGAAGGGATAGCGGTGCGGCAGTATTTTCTTTATTTCATCAGAATTCAGCGTCATTTTTTTCTCCTGTAAATTACCATGTTCCCGGACAGGATGCCTTTGCATCTATAAGAATCCCTCTTTTCTCCCTGTTCCGGATATCCGCCTTTTCAGCCTTGTAAAGATGCTTCTTCCCGGTCAGCCGGCCGGAATACAAGCGTGGCATTATGACCGCCGAATCCAAAGGAATTGGAGAGGGCGTTCCGGATTTTCATTTTGTATCCCTGGTTTGGGACGACATTCAGATCACATTCCGGATCTCTGACCTGATAGTTTAAGGTAGGCGGAACAAATTCTTTTTCAACAGCCAGAGCTGTGATAACGGCTTCCACCGCCGCGCTTGCCCCCAGAAGATGGCCTGTCATGGACTTGGTAGAACTGACGCGTACCCGCAGTGGATCCTCACAAAAGATTCTCCGGATGGCCGCCGTCTCGCAGGCATCATTCAGCTTTGTGGACGTTCCGTGCGCATTGATGTAATCCACCTGATCCGGCGTTATCCCCGCGTCCTTCATGGCCAGCCGCATGCAGGCTTCCGCCCCTTTTCCGTCCGGGGCCGGAGCCGTCATGTGCCAGGCGTCGCAGTTTGCCCCGTAGCCGGAAAGCTCCGCGTAGATGTGCGCCCCCCGCCTGACAGCATGCTGATACTCCTCCAGAATAAGAGCTCCCGCTCCTTCTCCCATGACAAATCCGCTTCTTTCCGCATCAAAGGGGATGGAAGCCCTTTCCGGACAGTCTGCCGCTGTGAGTGCCTTCAGGGAAGTAAATCCGCCGATGCAAAGGGGAGTAACAGCCGCTTCCGCCCCTCCGGCTACCATGACGTCACCATAGCCGTCGCGGATATGGCGAAACGCATCCCCGATGGCATTGGCGGCGCTGGCACAGGCTGTCACAACGCAGGTACACATCCCGTGAAGGTCAAAACGTATGGCAATGCTCCCCGCGGCCATGTTGGAAATCGACCGGGGAATAAAAAAAGGAGATACTCTGTCATATCCTTTTTCCATCCCGCGAACCTTCTCTTCCTCTATTGTGGAGATCCCGCCTATTCCGCTTGCCATACAGACACCCCAGCGATCCCTGCTTTCTTCCAGCACCTCCAGACCGGAGTCCTCCATCGCCTGACATGCGGCCACCATGGCGTACTGGCTGAACAGATCCATCTTCCGGATTTCGCGCCGGTCAATCCATTTCTCTATATCCAGATTTTTTACTTCTCCCGCCAGCCTGACCTTCTGCCCGGAGGTATCGTACCGTGTAATCGGCGCAATTCCGCACCTGGCCTGTTCCACGCTTTCCCAGACCTCCTTTGGGCTGTTGCCCGCCGCACAGGTGACACCCATGCCAGTAATCACTACTCTTCGTTCTTTCATCGCTGCTCCTTGTTTTTCCTGGTTCTGTCTGTTTTCCGGTCTCTGATGTTCTTGTTCTTACCGGCGCGTTCTGTTTTCCGGCCGCCGGGTTGTCAACCCTGCAGTCCTCCGTCAATCCCCAGGACCTGTCCGGTAATATAGGACGCCTCCGGAGAGGCCAGAAACGCAACCGCAGACGCAACTTCTTCCGCCTTTCCCGGTCTGCCCATCGGAATCCGGCTGATCATCTGTCTCTGTATCTCTTCTGGAAGCCCTCTGGTCATCTCCGTGCTGATCATACCGGGGGCGACGGCATTTACCGTTATATTCCTTCCTGCCAGCTCCCTGGCCAGTGACTTTGTCATGCCGATGATGCCCGCCTTGCTGGCCGCGTAATTGACCTGGCCCGCATTTCCGTAAATTCCCACGACACTGGAGAGACTGACAATCCTCCCGTATCTCTGTTTGAGCATGAACCGTGACGCTATCTTCATACAATGGAAGGTTCCTGTCAGATTGACATCCAGAACCTCCTGAAATTCCTCCGGCTTCATCCGCAGAATCAGATTGTCCCTGGTGATTCCGGCATTATTGACCAGAATATCCACTCGTCCAAATGCCTGCATGACAAGCCGGAACATCTCCTCGCAGGACTGCCTGTATGCCACATCCGCCTGTATACACAAGGTCTGTACACCGCAGGACCGGCACATTTTTTCGGTTTCCGCCGCCTTGTCCGCGGAATGCGAATAAACGATCGCTACATTGGCTCCCCGGAGAGCAAGCTCTACACAGACTGCTCTTCCGATTCCGCCGCTTCCCCCGGTAACCAGGGCACTCTGTCCGGACAGATTTCTTTCCTTCATTACAATCTCCATTCCGCCGCCTCTGGCCGGCAGCACAAATCGTTTTGGAAGTATCTGCTTTCTTTCACACCAGGCTCTCCCTGTCTGCTCTGCCGGACAGATACGCCTCCAGATCTTCCGCCGTGTCCAGGACAACCGTCTCCAGTTCCGGCTCCGTCCGGTGCACAAATCCCGACAGCACATGCCCCGGTCCGATCTCTATCACTCTTTCCGCTCCATGCTTCCTTAGCCAGCGGATACTTTGCACCATCCGGACCCCGGACATCACCTGCAGACGGAGCAGATCCGGAATCTGTTCCTGCTCTGCCGTCTCTCCGACCGCATTAAAAATAACAGGAATTTTCATGGGGCGAAGCTCCACCGCCGTCAGCTTTTCCGCCAGCGCTTCTGCAGCGGGACGCATCAGGCTGGTATGAAAAGCGGAGCTGACCTTCAGATCCATGCATTTTCTGGCTCCGGCCTCCAGGGCTTTCTTCTTCGCCGCCTCTACCGCTGCAGCCATTCCTGAAATGACATTCTGGCCGACGGCATTATAATTGGAAACCTCAACGGTTTCCCCCGTTTCCTCTTCCGCCTGTCGGCACACTTCAGTCACCGTATCCGCATCCAGACCCAGAACCGCGCACATCTTTGTCCGGAGCCCGCTGCCGGCATGATCCATGGCGTTTCCCCGGAAGGCTGTGAGATCCATCAAGCCGGAAAGGTCCAGAACCTCAGCGGCATAGAGAGCGCTGTACTCCCCCAGACTCAGACCGGACGTGAAATCCGGCCGACAGCCCTGCTGCCGCAGCACCTCTGTAACTCCGGCCGCAAAAGCCGCCAGGCAGGGCTGCGTAAATGCTGTGCGGGACAGTTCTTCCGCCGGCCCTTCAAACATCATTTTTTTTTTTTTTTTTTATACCAAGGCGTCAGCTTTGTCAATAACGGAGGCAAACACAGGGAATTTCCCGTATAAATCTTTTCCCATCCCGACTCTCTGTGACCCCTGGCCGGCATACATCCATACTGTCTTCATTCCTTATTTTTCTCCTCTTCCTGTCTTCGTTCTGCCCTTCTGAGGCTTCCCCGCCGCGTCCCTGCTGTCCCTCTGTCCGTTTTCCCTTACCGCAAGAAATTCTTCCGCATATTCAGAAAACATGCCTTCCCTTCCGTTAAGAAAAATGCACCTCCTGCAGACCGCTGATTACCCCGGAAGCCTCCTCCAGCATGGAAGCGAATATTTCCGCCACAGGACGGATCTCTTTCAGCTGTCCGCAGACCTGGCCGGCCATCAGAGAGCCTTCCTCCAGATTTCCATCGAACACAGCTTTTCTGAGCGAGCCCAGGGTATATTTTTCCAGTTCCATCCGGTCTGCCCCTTCCCGCTCTCTCCGGATATACTGCCTTGCCATCCGGTTTTTAATAATACGGACCGGGGCGTCCACAGACCGTCCGGTGACAACCGTACTGTTGTCCTTTGCCTTCAGAAGCGCCTGCTTGTAATTTTCATGAATCGGGCACTCCTCGCTTACCAGCAGACAGGTTCCGACCTGCACGCCGCACGCCCCCAGGGCAAACGCCGCAGCCAGCTGTCTCCCGTCCGCAATACCGCCGGCCGCAATCACCGGAATATGCAGGCGATCCACCATCTGGGGAACCAGCGTCATGGTCGTCATCTCTCCCACGTGTCCTCCGCTCTCTGTCCCTTCGGCGATCACAGCGTCCACACCGGCCCGCTCCAGCCGCTCCGCCAGAGCCACACTGGCAGAGACAGGAAAAACACGGATTCCCTTCTCCTTCCAGGCCGCGATATATTTTCCCGGATTTCCGGCTCCTGTCGTCACCACCGGGACTCTCTCCCTGGCGATCAGTTCCGCCATCTGGTCCGCTTCGGGATTGAGCAGCATCAGATTGACACCGAACGGCTTATCCGTGAGTGCCCTGCACTGTGCGATATTTTCCTCCAGCGCTGCTGCTGTCATGCCGCCGCTTCCGATGATTCCCAGACCTCCCGCGTTAGAGCAGGCCGCCGCAAAGGAACCGACAGCAATATTCGCCATGCCTCCCTGTATAAAGGGATAACGGATTCCCAGCATCTCATTGAGCAGTTTCATCTCTGTTTTCTCCTTCTTTCTGCCGCCATTCCGGCAATGCACAATTCCTGCGCCCGGTGATCTTCTCCGCGCCACGCGCCGCTTTGCAGCCTGCGTGCCGCTAAAAGGTCAGGCAGGCTCCGGCCCAGGTAAGACCCGCTCCAAACCCGATACAGAAAACTCTGGTTCCAGGTTCCAGCTTTCCTTCGTTCCAAAGATCATACAGCGCCAGCGGAATGCTTGCCCCGGAAGTATTTCCGTACCGGTCCAGATTCCGGAAGAACTTCTCCTCCGGCAGCCCCCGTTCCTTCCGGACATAGTCCAGTATTCTCTGATTTGCCTGATGGCATACAATCTGATCAACTTTCTCCGCCGGAATTCCGCTCTGTTTCTCCATCTCCCGAAGCTCCTCCGAAAGAGCACGGACCGCAAAGCGGAAAACCGAACGGCCATCCATATGAATTCTGTATGTTCCGGTATCCTCCGGCTTTCCCCCTGATTGTTCTTTTCTTTCTGCCTGCGCCTCCGCATTCTGCCAGGCCGGAAGCCTGTTTGCAGGTGCGGATGCCGCCCAGAGAGCGCTCCTGTTTCCGCCCGCCGCCAGATGGGAATAAAAAGGTACGCCGGCTTTTTTCTGCAGAACCGCTGCCGCCGCCCCGTCCCCGAATAAAACAGCAGTAGAACGATCCGAGAAGTCCAGCATACGCGAGAGCTGTTCCGCCCCGATCAGCAGGGCAAATTCATTTTCCGGAAGAAGCGCCTGCACCAGGGAAAGGCCGTAAACAAACCCCGAACAGGCAGCGTTAATATCAAACGCAGGAATGCCGGAAGGCAGCTGCAGCTTCTCCTGAATCAGACAGGAGGTGGACGGAACCTGATAATCGGGCGTTACGGTAGCTGTGATGACCAGACGGATCTGTTCTTTTCGGATTCCCGACGAATCAATGGCCTCTGCCGCCGCGCGCACGGCCAGGGTGGCAAGGGATTCTCCTTCCCCGCAGAATCTTCTCTCCCGGATTCCGGTTCTGGTCCGGATCCATTCGTCCGAGGTGTCCACGATTTTTTTCATGTCCGCGTTAGTCACACAGACCGACGGAACAGCGTGCCCCATTCCGATAATCTGAATTCCGCTCATACCGGCCGCATCTCTCCTTCTGCATATCTGTATTTCCGATACCGCTCTTCCAGAAGAACCTCTTCCGGAAGACTGCACAGCCTTTTCAGTTCCCTGCAAAGCATCCTGTCCAGAGCATCCACTGTCGGATGCATGTTTTTCTGAATGCCGCCCTCTGCTTCCGGGATAACCGCGTCAATCAGGTGGTCACGGGCAAGATCCTGCGCCGTCATATGCATCAGCCGGCACGCCTCCGCGCTTCGGGAGGAGTCCTTCCAGAGAATACTGGCAAAACCCTCCGGAGATAAAACAGAATAGACGGCATTCTCCAGCATCCAGACCTGATCCGCCACGCCAATGGCCAGGGCGCCTCCGCTGCTTCCCTCTCCGAGAACCACGGAAATTACCGGTGTGTGGAGCGTGCTCATAGCTGCCAGGTTTTCCGCGATGGCTGTACTCTGCCCGTTCTCCTCCGCTTCCCTTCCCGGATAGGCTCCGGGAGTGTCAATAAAGGTGATGACCGGGCGATGAAATTTTTCCGCCTGCCGCATCAGCCGCAGGGCTTTCCGGTATCCCTCCGGTCCGGGCATGCCGAAATGACAGCCCAGGCTGCTCTGTAGGTCACGCCCTTTCCGATGCCCCAGCACTGTCACAGGAATTCCGTGAAAGTACGCGATTCCGCCCAGCATAGCGGGATCCTCTCCGCCCAGGCGGTCTCCGTAAAGCTCTGTAAAGCAATCAAACAATGTGTCTATAAACTCTGAAATCCTGGGTCTTGCCTTGTCCCGTGCCAGCTGTACCCTGTCATACGGCTGCAGCCGGACGGATTCCGGGTTTTCATTCTGCGGAGAATCCGGACAGGGCGCAATCGCCCGGTTAAAATCAGCTTCCGCGAAACGCCTGGCCGCGGTCTCCCCCGTATGCATCCGCAGCAGAGAGGCGATCTCCTGCCGCATCCTCTCCGGTGGAACAACCCGGTCCGTAAAGCCATGTTCCAGCTGGAACTCGGCCCGCTGAAAGCCGGCCGGCAGTTTTTCTCCGATCGTCTGTTCAATGACGCGCGGACCGGCAAACCCGATGAGGGCGCCAGGCTCCGCCAGGATCACATCTCCCAGATTCGCGTAACTGGCGCTGACTCCACCTGTCGTCGGGTTTGTCAGTACCGAGATATAAAAACCGCCATGATCCCGAAACCGCTGCACCGCCGCGCTTGTCTTGGCCATCTGCAGAAGCGAAAACATACCTTCCTGCATCCGGGCGCCCCCGCTGGCGGAAAAGATCAGAAGCGGGAGCTTCCTCCGGTCAGCCTCCTCCACCGATTCCGCCAGCTTCTCTCCGGCCGCTGTCCCCATGCTCCCCATCAGAAAAAATTTGCTGAGTTCTGCCGCGATAACAGGAATCCCCTCAATGGTTCCCAGTCCAGCCTTGCAGGCATCCGCTGCCTCCGCGCGGATGCTGTTTTCTTCCAGTTTTTTCTGATAACCGGGAAAATGAAGCGGATCCTTCGACCGTATATCCGTAAACATCTCCTGAAAGCTGCCCTCATCCAGTACCAGCCGCAGCCAGCTGCCGGTCCGGTGATGAACCGTGTGCTTTTTCCTCAGTTTCTGATAAGAAAGCAGTGTCTCCCGTTTTTCTGAAAACCGGTTCTCTGTTTTTTCCGCCCTCATGGATCGTTACGCCTTCCTTCTGCTTTCCTCACCCCAGCGGATAATTGCATCCGCGTCCTTTTCCAGAAATCCGGTATCCACATGGCCGGAAAGATAGTCCGGGTTAAACATAAGCAGATACAGGAATTCCAGATTGGTGTTGATTCCTTCCACTGTCATTTCCTCCAGCGCCACCCGCATTTTCCGGATTGCCTCCAGCCTTCCTGGAGCATGGACAATCACCTTGGCAATCATCGAATCGTACCAGGGGCTTACCCTGCTCCCGTTATAGAGTGCACTCTCCACACGGACGCCCTTGCCTGCCGGAAAGTGCAGGAAAGAAATGTTCCCCGGACAGGGTGCAAAGCCTTTCGCCGGGTTCTCCGCGTTGATTCTGCATTCAATCGCATGACCCGAAAAAGAGATATCGCTCTGTCTGCACGACAGCTCCAGACCGGCTGCAATCCGGATCTGCTCCCGCACCAGATCAACTCCGGTAATCATTTCAGTGACCGGATGCTCCACCTGGATCCGGGTGTTCATCTCTATAAAATAGAAATTTCCTTCCCGATCCAGCACAAATTCCACCGTGCCCGCGCTCCGGTAGCGCACCGCCTTTGCGGCACGCAGCGCCGCCCTGTGAAGGGCCTCCCGCTGACGGGGTTTTAGAATTCTTGCCGGAGCTTCCTCCAGAAGCTTCTGGTTTCGTCTCTGCAGGGAGCAGTCCCGCTCCCCCAGGTGGATGATGTGCCCCCGGCTGTCTCCCAGAATCTGAACCTCGATATGATGCGGATGAAGGATCAGCTTTTCCAGGTACAGAGAGCCGTCCCCAAAGGCGGAGAGGGCTTCTGCCTGCGCGCTCTCATACGCGTTCTGGATTTCGGACGCATCATAGGCGGTGCGCATTCCTCTTCCGCCGCCTCCGGCAGTCGCCTTCAGCAGAACCGGATATCCGACCTTACGGGCGATCTCCGCAGCCTCCTTCCAGTCCTTCAAAATTCCGTCAGAACCTGGAACAACGGGTATTCCGTGTTTTTTCATCAGCGCGCGGGCAGACTGCTTGTCTCCCATCATCCGGATCATCTCCGGGGACGGCCCGATAAACAAAATTCCATGTTCCTCACAGAGACTGGCAAAATCCGCATTCTCCGAAAGGAATCCATAACCGGGGTGAATCGCCTCGCATTGAAAGGACAAGGCTGCCTGAACAACAGCCTCCTGATTCAGATAGCTTTTTGCAGCCGCGGACGGACCGATGCAGACCCGTTTTGTGGCAAATTGCGCCGGAAGAGAGTCCATGTCCTCGGCAGAACAGGCCAGAACCGTCTCTATTCCCATCTCCTGGCAGCAGCGGAGAACCCGCATGGCAATCTCTCCCCTGTTTGCAATCAGAATCCGCTTAAACATCCTTTCCGCACTCCTCAATGGTCATCAGCACAGCATTAAACTCCGCGAAGGAGCCATCCTCCGCGGCAATCTCCCGCACCACTCCTTCGCAGGGAGAAGGGATCTCGTTAATCAGCTTCATAGCCTCCATAAGTCCGAGCGTCTCCCCTTTTTTTACCACCTGGCCTTCCTGCACATAGGGAGCCTCCCCCGGCTTCGGCGCGCGGTAGAAAACTCCGGCTAACGGGGATCTGACCACTGTCAGACGGGCATCCTCCTTTGACGGCATTTTTTCCTCTTCCCCTGCTGATGCTGAGGAAGAAGCCTCTTCTGTCTTCACAGCCGTCTCAGGAATCCTTGTCTTTTCTTTCTGTCCCATCTCCGCAGTAAAAGAGGTTCCCTGCCCCTCGCCGCCGGATCTCTCTGCCGCGTCACAGGGTCTTCTGCTCATTTTCAGTTTTTCGCCTTCCCTCTGATAAAGGAAAGACTGCAGGGAAGACTGATCAAAGAGCTTCATCATCCGACAGATCTCTTCCACCGTCAGACCGTTTTCTTTTTCCTGTTCCATTCTTTCTCCCTTTGCCTCACTTGCAGAGCCGCCTGTATGTTTACGCAGCCGGGTGCTCATCAATATATTTCACAACGCTCTCTACCGTATGCAGATTCGGCAGCTCTTCATCCGGAATCGTCACACCGAAATTTTCCTCCACAGCCATCATCAGTTCGACAACATCCAGGGAATCGGCCTTGAGATCCTTAAAAAAATCAGATTCCGGTTTAATCTCGTCCGCATCGAAGTTCAGGGTATCAATAATAATTTCTTTCACTTTATCAAAAGTCATTTTCTCTCTCCTTATTTAGTTAATATTTATTTGCTAAATTTATCGAGATAATAATACGCAAGGGTTTTATTTGTGTCAAGATATATATGTAAATTTATTTAGTTAAATACTCATTGAGTATCTGCTCCTGCTATCTGATTCATCTAATTTATCTTTTGAACAGCTGTATTTTTCTGATTGGCATTATTATTATTTTGAGATAAGCTTTT
>CACVSR010000053.1 GCA_902756775.1 uncultured Lachnospiraceae bacterium
GATACTTCAAGCTCTGAGATATCCAGATCCACTTCAATTGTCGTGTCCGGCTTGCGTTGGGACAAAAGGCAAACCGTCTCCACGTGAGCGGTGAAGGGGAAAAGGTCTACCGGCCAGGCTGTTCCGCAGTGATATCCTCTCTTTTTCAAATACCTCAGGTCTCGCGCCTGGGTTTCCGGTTCACAGGAAATATATACAATCTTCTTCGGACGAACTGCAGCTACCGCGTTCAAAAAAGCTTCGCTGCTTCCGGATCTCGGCGGATCCATAAACACTACATCCGCCCTGACACCTTCCGCTGCCATCCGCGTCATCCATTCTCCTGCATCATCTGCGTAAAAGCGGATATTTTTTATTCTGTTCCGCTTTGCATTCGCAATGGCATCTTTTACTGCGTCTCTGTTCAGCTCTACGCCAGCCACCTGTCTGGCCTGTCCGGACGCGATGATGCCAATGGTTCCAATCCCGCAGTATGCATCCAGAACAAGTTCCTTTCCCGTCAGACCTGCGAGATCAATCGCTTTCTTATACATCCACTCTGTCTGCACAGAGTTGATCTGATAAAAAGATCCTGGAGAGATTCGGAATATCTTACCGCAGAGTTCATCTTCGATATACCCTTTTCCGTACAGGACAATATTTCTATCTCCCAGAACCATGCTGGTCTGCATGTCATTCACATTCAGCACCACCGTGGTAATTTCCGGATGTTCTTTACGAAGAGCGCGGACAAAGTTGTTTTTGGACGGAAAAATAGGAGAAGCACAGACCAGCACAACCATCATCTCACCGGTTTTATGCCCGCAGCGCACCAGAACATGGCGCAGCAGCCCGGTTCCATTATCTTCGTTATAGATATAAATATGAAACGACTGAACCAGTTTCCGGACTGTGCCGATAATTTTATCCGCCTGCTCATTTTCGATCTGGCAGACGGAAACCGGTACCACCCGGTGCGTCCCCTCGGTATAAATACCGGATATGATTCTTCCATTCGGAAGCCGGTCAAAAACAGCATGTACTTTATTCCGATAATGCAGAGGATTTTCCATTCCATGAATCTGCTCTACCGGACAAATATCCCGCAGAAGCTCCCGAATCTGATGCTCCTTCCGCTTTAGCTGCTTTTCATAAGGAACTCCCTGCATGGTACATCCGCCGCATTTTTTTGCATACAGACACAGTTCGTTTTGTCCTCTGGATTCTCTTACACGGTTCTTTCCTGTTTTCGGGGTATCTCCGACACCATTTCTTGTTTTTCTGGCATCTGAAGGATGTTTTTGTCCGCCCGCAGCACGGCTTCCCCCCTTCGTTGTTTTTACGCGGATATTTTTTCCTGTTTTCTGACGGTTTCTGTCAGATGCCTGCTTATTCTGTCTTATCTCCGTGCTTTCTCTGCTATTTTTCTTTTCTTTTGTTTTCTTTTCATTCTGCATAAAAATTCCTGATTTCATAGTTGTGTGAACCACCTAAAAGACAATTCCTGTCAGCTCAATGATCCATCCGCCCAGTACTCCGGCAAGATACAGAATTCCTGTGATTTTCAGATTTTCCACAAGTCTTCTGTTCGTCCGGAAAAGAACCATAAGCCCGACTCCCGCTCCTACCAGCAGTCCGGCTGTCATCTGACCGGGAGAAAGGATTCCCCGCAGATACAGCTCTGTAATCGTAACCGAAGCCCCGCAATTCGGAATCAGGCCGATCAACGCCGAAAGAAGAACCCCGGTTACAGGCCTGCTGGTCAGAAAAGTTCCGATGGCATCCTCTCCCACCAGCTCAATCAGCAGACCAATAACAAATGTGAAAATTAAAATGAAGATGACAATCTGAATGGTATGCCGCAGAGCGGAGAGGAATACGTTTCCTTCCTCGCAGTGGCAGTGATCTTGTTCACAGAGATCATGAATATGTTTTTCCTTATCTTTTTTCCATCTGTGACGGAATTTGTTAAGGGTGTCGATTCCGATGCCGAACAGCAGGCCTAATACGATTTTGGTAAGAAGAATCTTCCCAATTATAAGCGGGCTCACCGCTTCCGAAATCATGATAGGAAGCATTTCATCCGACGTTGATAAAAAAATGGCCAACAATGTTCCGACTGTGATCAGCCCTCCCGAATAAAGGCTGGCGGCTGCCGCTGAAAAACCGCACTGGGGAACGACGCCGAGCGCCGCTCCGATTACCGGCCCCCATCTTCCGTTTCTCCGGATCATAGAAACTGCTTTTTCTCCAGTTTTTTCCTCCAGCCACTCCATCAGAAGATAGGTAAGGAAAAGAAAAGGGATCAGCTTTACTGTATCGATAACGGCATCCGCCAGAACATCCCTTAATACACTAACATTCATATCTGACTCGGCTCCTTTTTATTCCGGCACCGGTTTGCCGGTGTCATAAGGTGTATAAGCCGTTTTATTATACATGACTGCAAGCAGAGAAGGCAAGACAACGTTTATCCCCAAAAAATTACTGTGAATGGGGACAACAACAAATGGTGAAACGAGGGAAGCATCAATGTATACCACATGAATATTCTTCATTTGACAATTTATCTTCATTAAATATAATGAAGGACGTGCGTACTTAAAAATATGTACATTCCGGTATATCTGTCAGCATGCAGGCTGCCGGAGGATATTAAAATGAGGAGGCTGTCTGTTTCATGAAAATCTATAAAAAAATCATGGGCATCGTTGTGAAGATTGAAAATGCTGTACTGGCGCTTTCCATTCTGCTGGTTCTTGTTCTGACCTTCGGAAATGTCATTGCCCGGAAAATTTTCCAGCACTCTCTTGGTTTCACAGAGGAAATCACGGTTGCTGTTTTTGTATTGATCTCTCTTCTGGGTGCCGGTGTGGCGGCGCGCTACGGCGGGCTGGTGAATCTGAGCCTGATCCCGGATCGTCTGGGAAAAAAGGGAAAAAATGTTTTGCAGATTCTTTCTACTGTCGTCTGCCTTTTTTACTCGGTGGTTCTGACGGCCGAGGGCATCAACCGGGTGCGGGTTGACCACACACTGAGTCCCATCCTGCACATTCCAAAATCCTTTTTCTGGATTTTTGTTGTCATAGGAGGTGTTTCTCTGACCCTTCATTTTATTGAGAACTGTCTGGACTTTCTGAAGCAGTCCGCTTCTTCCCAGACATGCGTGGAAAATAAGGGAACCGGAATGACGGAAGCATCAAGACAGATGGGAGGCGGCAAAAAATGATTACGGCAATCCTTTTTATTTCTTTCTTTGTCATGCTTTTGATCGGTGTTCCGATCGCTGTTTGCCTGGGCGGAAGCTCTATCCTGGCTCTTCTTTACGCCGCAAATTTTGACCCGCAGTTTCATAGCCTTACTCTCAGCATTATTGCGACCAACACATACACCGGAATTGCCAAATTTCTGCTGCTTGCCATCCCGTTTTTTGTTCTTTCGGGAAATATTATGGCAAAAGCCGGGATTTCCACCCGACTGGTTCGCTTTATTGACTGCCTGTGTGGACATCGCCGCGGAGGAATGGCGATTACCTGCGTCGTTGTGGCCTGTTTCTTCGGGGCTATCTCCGGCTCTGGACCTGCTACCGTTGCCGCTCTGGGCGCTGTTCTGATCCCGGCCATGATTGCATCCGGTTTCTCTCCGGCATTTTCCGAGGCTCTTATGGCGGCCTCTAGTTCTATTGCTATCGTTATACCGCCCTCGATCGCATTCGTTGTCTATGCGTCAATCGTAGGTGCAGATGTCGGAAAAATGTTCATGGCTGGAATTATCCCCGGTGTTCTTATGGGAGCGGCTCTGATTATTGTGGTAATGATTGAGGCACGCAGAAAACATATTCAGCCTGCCCATGAAAAAAGATCCGGCAAAGAATGTCTGGCGGCATTCCGGGATGCGTTTTGGGGAATCCTGATGCCCGTTATTATTCTGGGAGGCATTTACGGAGGGATCTTTACTCCCACAGAGGCAGCTGCTGTTTCGGTCGTTTACGGTCTCTTTGTGGGCATGGTTATTTATAAAGAAATTACCTGGAAGGATCTTGCGGGCATCTTTATTGATTCCGCCAAAACATCCGGAGGAATCATGCTGATCGTTGCGGCGGCCTCTCTCTTTTCTTACTGCTGCACACTGTTTGGTATTTCCCAGGCGGCGGAAGCCCTGCTTGCCAGTGTAGGAAGCAGCCGGATCGTATTCCTGTTGATTGTCAACATTATTTTCCTGATCGCAGGCTGCTTTATCGACGCAAACTCCGCCATGTACATCTTTATTCCCATCATGGCTCCCGTAGCCCAGTCTCTGGGATACAGCCTGATCGCCTTCGGTGTACTGGCGACTGTAAACCTTGCAATCGGACAGGTTACGCCTCCTGTCGGAGTAAACCTTTTTGTTTCCATGGGGCTGAAAATCAAAGATGCAGCAGCTTCCGCGCGGGCAAAGGCAGAAATCTTCTACCGCGTGACCATTAGTTCTATTTCCCGAGCAGTCATGCCGATGATTCTCGCCTGCCTCTGCGTGCTTGGACTTGTGACGTATGTGCCGAAGATTTCCCTGGCTTTTACCGGCGAGAGCGAAAGCTCTGCTTCCCAGGTAAAGCAGATTAACTCTAACGGACTGATCTATCACGACTATGAATATTCCGATGAATACGACGCCGCAAAAAATGCCGCAAAGTATACCGGAACAGAGGCCTGGCCGGTCACTACATGGAATTTTGACTGTTCTCCGGGTGAGACGTGCACCTGGGCGCAGGGAGGATACTACTTTAACGCCCTTATGCAGCAGTCTACAGGCGGAAAATTCAAGGTTGATGTGTATCCCGGAGAGCAGTTGACAAATGGCGACCAGGTTGCGGGAATTCAGGCGCTGATGGACGGAGACACGATTCAGTGCTCCTTCCACTCAAACCTGATCTACGCTAATTTTGATCCACGTTTTAATGTGGTCTCGCTGCCCTTCCTGTTTAAAGATTACGACCAGGTAGATCAGGCGATGAACGGAGCCGGCGGAGAGGAACTGAAAAAAACACTGGCGGAGTATGGTCTGGTCTGCGAGGGAATCGGAGAAAACGGCTTCCGCCAAATCACCAACTCGAAAAAGCCGATTGTTTCCCAGTCAGACCTGAAGGGACTGAAACTGCGAATCTGTTCCAACGATCTATGTGCGGAAATGTACAGGGAATGGGGATGCGACGCCTCCGCCATGAACTGGTCCGAAACTTACACCGCACTGCAACAGGGCACCATCGACGGGCAGGAAAACCCGGAGACATCCATTGCCTCTGCATCCGTTCAGGACGTACAGGATTACATTTCTCTGTGGAATGCCTATTATGACTGTATTTTCTTCTGTATCAACCAGAAGGTTTATGACAGTTTTACAGACGCCCAGAAGGCTGTTATTGATGAAAACGCCCGGAAGGCCGTAGAATATCAGATCGAAATAAACCGTAAAGATACCGAACAGCTGGTTCAGGGATGGGAAAAAAGCGGAGACATGGCCGTAACCACGGCAGACCAGATGGATACTGACTCCTTTAAAGCTGCCTCCGCCGGATGCTACGACTGGTTTAAAAAACAGCTGGTTTCCGGAAGAGGTATGAGTGAGACAGCTGCTCAGACCTATGTAGATGCCTTTACCAAAAGCGAATCCCGGAAAGAATGACTGGATCCAAAATAGGACTGGGCTAAAATGTCGGCAGCGATGCATCTCCTCTTTGAATGAGCAGGACAATCAGAAAACCAGCAGGGCTCCCAGCATAATCAGGAACTGTGCGGAAAGGTAAGTCGGCATCACTGGCCAGTGCGCTTTTTTCTGAAAAACAGAAAAAGCAAGAACAGTATCAGACAAGATAAACAGAAGGGATCCCACAAAAGGCACAGCCGATGCCGGGGTCCCTTTTGACAGCATAAGCAAAAGCGAAGAAATACTCATCAGCAGGATCACACCCATATACGCCAGGATTCCCGGCCTCATGGCTCCATCCAGCGAAGGCATCAGTTTTCTTGCCACCAGACAGAGGTAGACGGCATACAATGCGGCTGCAGCAGCCATGCCCCACGCCATGCCTCCGGAAAGCAGCGTCCAGTTCGTATGCCTCAGAAAAGCAGCTGTGTAGCAGATATGGCCGGCAAGAAAAGAACCGGCACCGAGCAAAAAGTTTTTGGAATCATCGCTGAGGAGAAAGATATCTCCAAGCATTCCGAACAGTAAACCGGCAATGATCAGAAATGAGGCTTCTCTGCCTGCACAGAGCAGATAAAGAAGAGCCAACAGCGGCATACAGAGAGGCTTAAATATTCTCTGCATTTTCTGATTTTGCCTTATATGTGCCGCAGACTCAAAAACTGCTGTCAGGACAAAAAGAATGAATACCGTAAGTGGAAATACCATGCGGATTTTCTCCTTTCGTGAACGGATGATTCCCGAAGCCCTTCGGAAAAAGCTCTGTCCCCGCAAAAAAGACTTTTATGTAAGCAGAAACCTGTACTTGGTTTCCACTTTCCACGAGAAACGGGCATTTACCGGAACCGACGCTTTTTGTGAGAAAGAGGCATTTACCTGGACTGACGCTTCTTCCCCGGCGTATAAAGCATGCAGTAGAACAGAAATGCCAGAAATGCACAGGCAATACACATCCATAGAACTAATCTTCCGGTTCCCAGCGGTGAAAACATGTCATAATATCCCTTCAGATAAATAATGATAATCAACGCCGGAAGGCCGTACGCAAAATAATATCTGAGCTTCGCCGGAAACTTCATTCCTGTCCCGGCATCCGCTTCCTTCAGGAAATTCTGCCAGCCCCACCCGTTCTTACGAATACAGAACCAGACAAATACCAGGCTTCCCAGCGGAAGCAGGTTGCTGGATACAATAAAATCCTCCAGATCCAGAACAGCCGAACTTTCCCCGAACGGCTGGAATCCGGCCCAGATATTATAGCCAAACACACAGGGCAGACTCAGGATAATAACCAGGACAGCGCTGATAAAAACGCTCTTTTTTCTGCTCCATCCGAACAGATCCATATCAAAGGCGATAATATTTTCAAACACAGCAATAACCGTAGAGAGAGCCGCGAAGGAAAGAAATACAAAGAAAAGAGCTCCCCACGCTCTCCCTCCTGGCATCTGCGCGAACAGATTCGGAATCGTCAGAAAAATAAGTCTGGGTCCGGAGGTCGGCTCCACTCCATAGGCAAAGCATGCCGGGATAATGATAAATCCCGCCATCAACGCCACAAACGTATCCAAAGCGGTTACGGTAACAGCTTCTCCCGTCAGGCTCCTTTCCTTCCCCAGATAAGAGCCGAAAATAAGCATCGCTCCGATTCCAATGGAAAGAGTGAAAAATGCCTGACTCATAGCTGCAAAAATAACATTTCCCCACCCCAGCTTCGACAGAGACCGGAAATCCGGAACCAGATAAAAACGAATCCCCTCTCCCGCACCTTTCAGGAAGACCGAGTGGACGGCAAGAATAACCATCAGGATCAACAGGGCGATCATCATATATTTTGTGATGCGCTCTACCCCTTTTTGCACTCCGAAATAACAGATAACAAAACCGATGATACAGACGAGAAGCGTCCAGAAGATCATTTCCGGGAGATTGCCCAGCATCTCCGAGAAATGGCTGCTGATTTCGTCCGGCGTTTTTCCGGCAAAAACTCCCTGCACATGTTTGGCGCAGTAATCCATCATCCATCCCGACACTGTTGTGTAATACATCATCAGAAGATAGCAGCCGAAAATACTGATGTACTTCAGCCAGTGCCACCTGGTTCCCTTCGGTTCCAGAACCTCAAAGCTTCTCGCCGCACTCTTTCCGGAAGCACGGCCGATAGAAAACTCACAGACCATGACGGGGATTCCCAGAATTAAGAGAAATACCAGATAGATCAGGATAAAGGCGGCTCCGCCGTATTTCCCGCAAAGATACGGAAATTTCCATACGTTGCCGATTCCGATGGCACATCCGGCAGACACAAGGATAAATCCCAGGCGTGAGCCAAAGCTCTCCCTCTTACGCGAGGCATTCGCCGAAGTGTTGTTATGTGATACTTCCGCGTGGTCAGTCACATGATCAGTCATAAAATTCATTCCCCCCTCAGATAAACTGTGTCATCCTGATCCAGCGAATACTACTCTCTTCGCGGAAAACCGGCAGGACTCCCGGCAGAAAATGCATAGACGTTTTCATATAAAAAGCACGTTCAGAACGACATCTCCAAGTATAAAGCAAAGGAAAAATATTGTCCATAATCAACCATTTTCGTTCCAGCGTCCGTGTAAAAGCCTGTCCGCAGAAACACAGGGCTGCCTATGCTTCACGAATTCTGCGATTCAGTTCGTTTAGAACTTTTTTCTTATCTGCGCTCCATTTGGGAGCAAGAAGCAGATTTTTCGGCCCGTCACCGGTCAGTCGGTGAATTACCGTCTCCGGAGGCAACAGTTTCAGACAGGCCACTACAAGATCGCAATAGCTCTCCAGGGTAAAGCCGGATGTCTGAAAAGCCGAGGGATCCTTTTCAAAGATAGAACCGTATTCGGTTTCTTTCAGAATATGAAGAAGCTGAAGTTTGATGCCATCCAGCCCCGGATTCAGGCCTGCAAGAAAACGGACGGTTTCCAGCATATCTTCTCTGCCTTCCCCTGGAAGTCCCAGAATCACATGCACAATCACTTCCAGTCCGGCCTGCTTCAGCCGCCTGTAGGCATCCAGAAAGACAGGAAGCCGATACCCCCGGTGAAAGGCTTCCGCCGTCTGCTCATGAATCGTCTGGAGTCCAAGCTCCACCCAGACAGGCTTGATCTGATTCAATTCCGCCAGCATCTGCACCTTATCCTGTTCCAGACAGTCCGGTCTGGTTCCTACAGAAAGTGTGACAATCTCCGGCCGTTCCGCAGCCTCCGTAAAAATTCGGCGCAGATGATCCGTTTTGCCATAGGTATTGGTATAACTCTGAAAATACGCGATATACTTTCTTTCTTCCGGGCGGACGGAGCGGGGAAATTTGGAGTCCACCCTCTTCTTTGCCTCCGTGATCTGTCTCTCCAAAGAAGCAGGTTTTGCCGCAAAATCTCCGGAGCCGCCTTCCGAACAGAACGCGCACCCGCCCCACCCAAGGGTTCCGTCCCTGTTCGGGCAGGTACAGCCGGAAGAAAGAGACAGCCGGTAGACCTTCTGCCCGTATTTTTGCTTCATATACTCTGAGACCGTCAGAATCCTCATTTAATGCCGCTGCTCCTTGTTCGCATAGGTCTCGCAGAATCTTCCCATAAAGGAAGGCTTCTCGCCGGACGCGCAGAGGTGAGAAATATCTCCCACCCTGAGACAGCGGAAAGAAGCAGTTCCCTCCTGCCTCTCCTCCGTGACCAGTTCTGTCAAAGAGGATGGCTGCATACCAAGACAGTGCCAGAGAATAAAAGGAGATACATTCCAAATGTGCGAAAGAAGGACGCAGCTGACTCCAAAATGACAGAAGAGCGCAACGGTCTTTGTGTTTGCCTCACAGACATGATAGATTTTTCCGTCTCTTTCATAGCCGTAATCCGCCAGCAGCCTGTCCAGACTGCCTGTAACGGAGTCGTATAATTCATTCAGACCGCTCGTCCTCCCAATCTCTGACTCTCTCCAACCCTGATTATCCAGATATTCCGGCTGCGTACTCCAGGCGGAGGGAAGCATATCCCAGAAGATACGATTCCGATACGTTCCATCCGGTTTTTTCGGTGTATCGGAATATGCTCTCTGGAGATTTTGGGAATCGTTGATATCCAGAATGCCCGGAAACTCCTGAAGCCAGTCTTCTACGATTGCCCTTTTGCGGATTTTTTCCTCTGTGTAAGAGGCAGTCTTTCTCGCACGGCCAAGAGGTGAGACATAGATACTATCAATGTGCTGCTGTCTGGAGATCATATCCGCCAGAAGTTCAGCCTCCTTTTCCCCTTTTTCCGTTAAAGTATCATGTATATAATCCGGATCTCCGTGACGAATCAACAGCAAACGCATCTCTGTCTCTCCTATAAATTAATCTATAAAATTTTCCGCAGTATCCTTTTCTCCGGTTCCTGCTTTTCTCTTACTGTCCGTTCAGCAATTCCGTAATCTCCACCCATTTGGATCCGTCATTTTCCGGCATGACGACGTAATTTGGATTGTACGGATCCGGATAAATCCAGTAGCGTACCGCCTGAGCGCCGGAGCTGTCTGTATCGGTTTTTTTATAAATCGTACCAGCTCCTGCCGGTGTCTGAAACAGTTTCGTATCATCCGCAACCGTTACTGTTTTAGTGACCGTCAGCCCGTTATAGCTGGCCGTCAGTGTCACCCGTCCGGCCTTATTCCCCGTAAAATACCCGCTGCTGTCAATACTTCCGATTGTCGTATCTGAGACAGACCATGTCACCTTTGTGCGGTCAGCCGTCTCTGTACTCCCGCTGCTCCAGTGAACCGCAACTGACATCTGCTCCGTTTTGCCCACAGAGATCGTATCTGCTCCTGTAATGCCGATGGATTGGATATACGGCGAACTTGCATTTGGAACACTGATAGAACAGAAAGCACTAAAACCATATTCCGCTGTTATACGGGCTTTTCCCTGTTTTTTTAAGGTAACCAGTACTTCCGCTGTGACAGTCGCAATATCTTCCTTATTTGAGAACCATTGCGCCTGATCTGTGACATCGGTGCGGGTGCCGTCCGTTGCGATTGCATAGGCATGCAGTTGCACCGTTGTGCCGACAGGAAGAGAACTCACCGGGGACGGATCTATTTCCAAACCGTACAGATCAAAAGCTGTAACCGCGCACTGCGCTGTTTTCCCGTTCTCTACTGTGGCGGTAACAGTCGATGTCTCCTTGCTGTTAAGGGTGAGCCTTCCGTTTTTATCCACGGATACAATTGAGTCATCCGAGGAAGACCAGATTATCGTCCCCTCGTAAGGGCGAACGGTTTCGTCGGACATATTTTCCACGACACTCAGCTGCCCCGTGCTGTTTACCATACCAGACCAGGAAGACGGATTGATTGCGATCCCCGTCGAAACCGGCCGTGCCTCCGACCCGTCTTATCTTTACGCGCAGATTTTTGCATACCGTCAGATGTTCCTTATAATGTCTTTTACATCAGGCTCAAAACATGATAACATAAAACCGCTTCGTTGTTAAAATATTTTATTTGATAACTACAGTGGCAAAAGTCCGACACCACGCATTCGTGCAACCAGGTGGTGGAACTTGTTGACACGCCCCACGTGAGGCTCGAAGTGGTGTGTAAGCGACACGGAGGTGCCGGATGGGGCGTTTCGTAAATCTGCTCTCATTCCCGGAGGTATTCATGTTCTTTATTCTCAGCGGTTTTACCATGCTTGCAATGATACCCGTTTTTCTAGCTATTCTTCCCGCCGTTATCCTGATGGTTTATGTCTACCGACAGGATAAAATAGAGCCGGAACCGCCTGCCCTCCTGATGAAGCTGATCGGAGCAGGTGTCCTGGCCGGGCTGCTCTCCATGATTCTGGAGCAGATCGGCACGGTCTTTCTTGACCTGGGAATCCCGGAACGCTCCGGAAGCCTTTACACGATCCTGATGGCCTATCTTGTCGTAGGCGTCGTGGAAGAGGGAACCAAATACGGTCTGATGGCTTCTATTACGTGGAAAAATCCGGCATTTAATTTCCGCTTCGACGGAATTGTCTACGCTGTTTTTACTTCCCTGGGGTTTGCCGCCTTTGAGAATATTCTGTACGGATTCCGTTATGGTGTCGGAACGCTTGCCACCAGAGCATTTCTGTCCATACCCGGACATA
>CACVSR010000054.1 GCA_902756775.1 uncultured Lachnospiraceae bacterium
TGCATGTTGTATTCAATGGCGGAATCTTCCCTGTAGAAAGAATCTGTTTTCCGCTTTTCAGATACTGTTTTCACTATACCACAGGTAGTTTTTGGTTTCTCTGTCAGAAAAACACAAAGAACGATGCCCGGAATTAAAAATAATTTGTGCACGGCGATGCCATTACGTGACTTGTTTTTAAAAATGGGCATTTTATAATTACTAATAGGAAATTGTATTTTATTCGGAAAGTGCGCCGGATAAGAAGCGTTTGAAAAACCAGCAGAGAGAAACGGAGAGGATGGTTCAGATGAAAATTATTATTCTGGGAGGATTTCTGGGATCAGGAAAGACTACGGTTCTGATGCAGTTCGGAAAATATCTGCTGCGCAGAGCGCAAAGGGAAATGAAAAGTCCATCAGAAGCGCCCGTTGTAATACTGGAGAATGAAATCAGCGAGGCGGGCGTGGACAACCAGCTGCTGAGCTCTGCCAATTTTACGGTTCAGAATATTTTTGCCGGATGCATCTGCTGCACCAGCACGGTCTCACTATGTGAATCTGTAAAACAGATCGAAAACACCTGGAATCCGGAATATCTGCTTATTGAAGCGACCGGAATGGCCTATCCGGATAATATCCGTGATGTCCTGCAAAAAGAGGCTGGAAAACAGGCTGTTATTCTGGCGCTGGCAGACGCAAAGCGTTGGAAGCGTGTGGTCAGGGCGATGCAGCAGTTTGTGGTCAGCCAGCTGAAGGATGCGGATGTAATTCTAGTCAATAAAAAGGATCTGGTGTCTGAGGAAGAGCTGGAAACGGTACAGGAGGAGGCAGCAGGATATAATCCCGGAGCCAGAATCATACCGGTGTGCGCGTTGGAAGATCATGCGGATGCGTTCTGGGATGAGGTTCTGCAGGCACTGAAGTTTGAACTGTCGGAAACTTAAAGCGGAAGCGCGGAACCGGAGCGGAAAGAATAGGTACAGGCAAAAGAAAGGAGCCGGGAAATGAAAGAGCATAGCAGTGAGGAACACCATATCCATGAACATGAGCACTGCCAGGAGGCAGGGCATGACCATAGCCACCATGAACATGAGCACTGCCAGGAGGCAGAACATAGCCATCATCACCATGAACATGAACATGCACAGGAGCAGTTGCCGCTGCTGGATATTGACGAGCACGAGGGGGCATTGATCGGAACCGTGCGCTGCCGTATTCCGGGAGACTATGCACAGGTGACGGAAGAACTGGAGAAGGCTGTCAAAGACCTTGCAGAGGAGATTGACAGGCAGGGAGGTATTGTCGGGCATATCAAGGCATTTGTCAAAGAGGAAAACAGAAGCTGTATGCTCTCCCTGACAGAGCCCGGAGAGGTACACCGGATACCTGCCGACAAACCGGCGGTTCTGGCTGAAATTGCCAATATTATTTTCGGACTTTCAGAAGAAGAATTTCACAAGTGTCTGGTACAGGCCTATGGGAGGTGGCTACAGTAAGCTTCTTGTTTTTTTGCTGCCCGGATGCTCTCCGATCACAAGGATGACGGCCTGTCCGTCACAGAAGTGGAATGTCTCTCAGAAGATTTTTGGCGAATTTCTTGTGTCCCTGTTCTGTAAAATGAACACCGTCAAAGGCAAGGGGAATATTCCAGCTTTCTGTCTGTGTAAGAGAAACGTGGAGTCTGTCTGCCAGACTGCGGAAAACCGGCTGGAGTTTTTCGGATTCTTCAATTACTTCGGTGGTGGTCCAGGTTCCCTGCTGCATTTTTACAGGGATAATCAGGCGGAGCTTATGGACAGGAAAGTTGTTCAGCAGGGAGTTAAGAAAAACCTCCATTCGCAGGCCGACGGTCTCTGCGGTAATCTGCTGGCCGGATAAAAGGTCATTGGTTCCAAGCATAATCCACAGTGCGTCTGCGGACGGCTCACGTGCTGCAAGTTCAGCGCAGGCCGCTTGAATCTGGTAGAGAGTGTGAGGAATCTCTCTTCCGCAGACGCCCATGTTCCAAAAGGTACATCCGGTTTTTATATGCAGAATGTCTACCCAGTAAGTTCCATCCGGATAACGGCTTCCGAATGCAGAGCGAGGATCATAGCCATAGGTATTGGAATCACCAAAACATACAATGTTTTTCATGGAAAAACTCCTTTCGGGGTACGTTTTCTTTTATAGCAGTTTACACCAGTTTACGGGAGGAGTTCTCTTCCGCTTCCGTACTGAAAGTTCCAGTACGCGCCGATTTTTTCTTTGTCCAGATGCTCTCCGATCACAATGATGACGGCCTGTCCGTCGCGGGCGGGTCGGATTTCTGTTTGATCCCTCGTGGCGTTTATTTCGATCCATGGATCATCGGTATTTTTTTCGGCGGACAGATAACCCTTCAACCGGATGACATGGCCGCAGGAATTGTCCTTAAAAAGCTGTCCAGCCTTTGCAGCCAGGGATTCAGGAGTAAGAGAGTCTACATCCATGAAAAACAGAGACTGGTACGCATTGTTCCCGGTCAGGGGCATTTTTACATGATCCCGGAGCTGGTATCCGGCATGCACGATTGTCTGGAAGTCTTTGTCTGTATAAGAAGCCCAGGGCTTTTTCAGAACAGAATCGGATTCGGTAATGGTTCTGTCTGTATGAAACTTCCGGAAAGCACGATTCAGGTGGTCCATGGTTCTGTGGATGTCTTCTGCGGAAGCTTCCTGGGTTTTGGAGAGGACAATGGCTCCGGCATCCGCGGTCTGCGAGGCAAGGAGGTAATCGGATTCTTCGGAAAGTCCGTCGTCCAGTTTTGCGTCAACGATGGAAATAATGCTGCCGATTTCATACCAGCTCTCCAGGGGCTCCTCACGGAGAATGTCCAGAAATTCGTCTACGTCAAAAATACCGGAAGGTTCGATCATTACGCGGTCATAGCCCAGCATGCCCAGGGTAATCAGTTTGGATTTCAGACGGCGTTTGTGCGTTTCATAATCATTTCCGCCTATTACCATTTCCAGATCGCAGCGGTCGCACTGCAGATCTTTCAGCATCATCATATCGACATTGATGGCGCCGTAGTCGTTCTCCAGAATGGCAATGCGCTGGTTCTGGCGGAGAAGATAAGAGGCATAGCCGCGGATAAAGGTTGTTTTGCCGGATCCCAGAAATCCGGTTATCAGGTCTGTTTTTATCAAGTGCGGATCCTTTCCATTTTATAATCATGCGGGCTAACACTCGTGACTTTAGTCATGAGTGGTTCACGCAGACAGCCCCAAATACAGCAGAAGAGCTGCTTTGTTATATGTCAGTCCTGTATCTGATAATTTTCGGCGGCAAATCCCTGCAGAATTCTTTCGTAATGTAGAAAATGTCCTTCCTTTCCCAGCTTTTCAATTTTTGAAAAAGGAACAATCGCATATCCTTCTGTTTCGGATTCCTGCGGATGCACGTCGTCATCATTAAAATCCATCCGGAAGTGATACATGTCCACAAAATAATTATCTCCTCGGGCGAGATCGACGTTCTTATACGTGTAAATGAGACCGCCTTCTGCGGATGAGATATCCAGGCCGGTTTCTTCCAGTATCTCTCTGCGAACGGCCTGGAAAGAAGTCTCTCCGGATTGCGCGCCGCCTCCTGAAACTTCCCAGTCCCCGGCTGCCCATTTTTTATTCAGCGCGCGGCGGGTGATCAAAAAAGTGTGGTCGCTTCTTTCCACAATGCCAAGAACAATCAGCTGGTATTCCCCTTCTTTCAGAAAGCTGTTTTTCCGGGGAAGAATCCTGCCTGTTTTTTCTTTCTTGTCATTGTATACGTCAAAATATTCCATGTGTTTTATATCTCCTGTATTTGCTCAGAATGCATTTCTTTCAAATGATGACAGGGGGCAGAAGTACTTTTTGCCGCTCATCAAGATTATGAATGGTGAAACGCCGCTTACCGGCTGTCGGTTCCTTTGTGGATGGACCCTTCTCCGTATTTGCCGCGGATTTTCTGCAGCATATCCTCCAGCTTTTTTTTGCGCGCCGCTTTTTTTACCTCTTCCTGATGATTTTCCATATAGTCAAACAGATTCATCTGCCGGAAGTCTCCGTGATCCAGGCCGGAAACGGCAACGCCGATCAGCCGGACGCCTTTTCCGGAGGCAAACAGGCCGTCGTTACCGAAAACCAGCTGCCGAAGAAGCCTCAGGGAGATGGTTTCAATATCGCTTTCCCTGTCTGTGGATTCCGGAAGCTTCAGCTGCCTGGAATAGCGGCGGAAATCATTCGTCTTTACGCTGATCCCTACTGTTGTCCCATAGAGCTCTGCCTTCTGCATCCGCCGGGCGACACTGGCGGAAAGCCGGTGAACCAGGGGAGGGGCATTTTCTTCAAAGTTATCGGCTGTAATGTCGAACCGGGTGGTCAGTTCGTTGGAAATGCTTTTCGCCTCGTCATGGGAGACATGCACAGAGGACGAGCCGATTCCGTTAGCGCTGTTCCAGATATAGATGCCGCCCTTTTCGCCAAGTAAGGATTGAAGAAGTTTTCGGTCGGCATGCGCGGCGTCTCCTACGGTGTGAATGCCGATTTGTTCCAGTTTTTCCGCCGTTGCGTGCCCGCAGCCGTGCAGCTCTCCGATGGGAAGCGTCCAGAGCTTTGCAGGTATTTCTTCCGGGTAGAGGGTGTGAATTTTATCCGGCTTGGAGAAATCACTTGCGGTTTTGGCCAGAAGCCGGTTTTTGGCAATCCCTACGTTGATGGTAAAACCCAGGGTGTCCCGGATTTCATTTTTTATAGAAAGAGCTTCCTGCCATGCGCATGCGCGCCACAGTTTTTCTTCCTCTGAGAGTGCAGTCTCCTGCGGGAACCCGTTTTGAGCCATATTTCGGACACTTTCCGGGCGGGCAGCTTGTTCCAGGTCCCTTTGGATCTCTCCGGTCATATCCAGATAAGCTTCGTCAATAGATGCCTGCTCCACAACAGAGCAGTGCTGTTTCAAAATCCGGATAAATGCAGAGGAGAATTTCCGGTATGTCTGGAAGGATGACGGAATCAGAATCAGATCCGGACATTTCTTCAAGGCCTTTACCACGGGTTCCCCGGTATGGATGCCGTATTTTTTTGCCGGGATGGATTTGGCGGTGATAATCCCATGGCGTTTGGAAATGTCTCCTCCCACAGCCGAAGGAACCTTCCGGAGATCCAGGGCGGTGGGATCTTTCTGCAGACGTTCTACCGCAGACCAGGAGAGAAAGGCAGAATTGACATCTGCGTGAAAAATACACGGATCCATGTTCTTCTCTCCTTTCTGTTTTTGGCTGTTGCCGGAATATGTGTTATTATTAGGAAACTGGTACAGCGTTTCTGCTTACTGGATCATAACACGAAACGGACAAACAGGAAAGAAAGGAAACAGGCAGGATGAAATGGATGATTGCGTCGGATATTCACGGATCCGCGAAATACTGCAGGATGCTGCTGGAGGCTCAGTGCCGGGAAAAGCCGGATAAGACGGTTCTTCTGGGAGATCTTCTTTATCACGGCCCCAGAAACGACCTTCCGGAGGAATACTGCCCGAAGGCTGTCCTTGCCATGCTGAATGAAAAGAAAAATTACATCTGCGTCCGGGGAAACTGTGATACAGAGGTGGACCAGATGGTACTGGATTTTCCGATCCTGGCGGACTATCTTGTGCTGGCCGACGGCGGTCAGACGGTATATGCCACGCACGGCCATCATTACAGCGAGAATTCTCCGCTGCCCCTTTCCGAAGGTGAAATCCTTCTGTGCGGACACACACATGTGCCGGCGCTGCGGAAACATGAGGGTTATACCTATATGAATCCGGGCTCTGTATCCATTCCGAAGGAGGGTTCCTGGCACGGGTATATGCTCTGGGAAAACGGGCACTTTATCTGGAAAGATCTGGAAGGGAAAGAGAAGATGCGGTATCCTGAATAAGAAATCCTGCTCTGCAGGATGGTCACAGGACGACAGTCCGTCTGGTGACGGGACGGGAAAAGAGGTACAGCGGCTTCTTGCCCGGCGGCTATGCCTGCCCGGCTGTCTTTGACAGGACAGGCGAAGGGCTGCAGCGGCTCTGTACGTGACGACATTTGATTTGAGACAGGACAGAAAGGGTGAAAACAGATGGTCAGAAAAGAACAGGTGGAAATGGTAAACGGGCTTGCCGGAGGGAAGGGGCCGGCGAAGGTCTGTCATGTTGTGACTAAGGATGAACTGATGGGACATGGGAGGATGTACGCCAGGGTCATTCTTCCCCCCGGCTCCACGGTAGGCTGGCATCAGCACAAACATGACACAGAGCCGTACTATATCCTGAAAGGAGAGGCGGATTTTATCGACAACGATCATTCTGTTACGAAGGTTCACGCCGGAGATGTCTGCCTGATTAAGGTGGGACAGTTCCACAGTCTGGAAAACAATTCGGACAGTGATGTGGAGTTTATGGCGCTGATCTACAACGAACCCGGCTATCTCAGCGACCGCATGAAATACTATGATGAAGGCTGAAGCGGGCAGATATTGGCGCCCTGCGGCTTCACCATAATTTCCGGTACAGCTCTGTCACATCAGCTCTGGAGGGGCGGCGTGGATTGGTTTCCGTGCAGGCGTCCCTCAGGGCGGCTTCTGTCATAGATTCCAAATGCGTTTCGTATTCTTCTCTGGATATTTTCAGAATCTCCGAGAGGCGTTGCGGAATTCCCATGGATTCGGCCATGTACTTCAGATAATTGCACAGAGAGTGCACGGTCATAACCTCGTTGAAGCTGGACAGCCCCAGCATGTTGGCGATATTGCAGTATCGCTCTACCACGGGCGAGGGAGCTTCCAGGTTATTCCGGAGATCGCTGTTACGGGTAAAAGCGGAGATTCCTGCGTTGTACTCGGTAACAAGAGGAAGCAGCATGGCATTTGCGCGGCCGTGTGGAATATGGAAATGCGCGCCGAGCTGGTGCGCCATGCCATGGTTCAGGCCGAGCGAGGCCGAATTGAACGCAAGGCCGGCCAGGGTGGCGGCCGTGTGCATTTTTGCGCGGGCATGGGTATCATTGCTGTCCGCAAAGGAGCGAAACAGATACTGTCCGCAGATTTCCACTGCCTTTTCGGCAAGCGCCCCGGAAAAATCGTTGTGTTTCGTGCTTACATACGCCTCTATCGCATGGGTGAGAACATCCATACCGGTATCTGCCGTGACACTTGCCGGAACGCTTTTGACAAGAACCGCGTCCAGAATTGCCTCGTCGGGAGCCATGTCCTCGGAATTCAGAGGGATTTTTACCTGCTTTTCCGGGTCGGTGATGACGGCAAAGGAGGTTACTTCACTTCCGGTTCCGCTGGTGGTGGGGATGCAGATCAGGCGGATATGGGATTTTGTCTGCCGGTCAATGTTTTCTGCCATTTTCCGGATGGACTTGGACAGATCCATGGCGGATCCGCCGCCGACACCGATAATCAGATCACAGCCGGAGCGGATAAAGGAGCTAACGCCTTCCACCACCTTGGCGACCGGCGGGTCCGGAACGACATCCGTAAACAGTTCAAAGGGAATATTCCCTTCCTGCAGGGGTCTGGTGATATTGCGGATGGCGCTGCTCTGAACCATAAAAGGGTCTGTGACAATAAAAGCCTTCCGGCAGGCCAGCCGGCTCAGACGATCCAGGGAATGATCTCCAAAATAGATATCAGTAAGAATATGAAAACGATCCATGACAGAATGCTCCGTGACAATCAGTTGGTGTTATTACTTTCGACAGATTAACCATAGCACAAAGCAGAAAATGTGGCAATAAGACCACAGAAGGCTTTGTGGATTGTTGTGGAATTCTGCGGACTGTTGGATGAACAGAAGGGAAAGACCAGATGGGAAGACCATATGATTCCGGAGAGGACGCGTTGGAGCGGATTCTTCACCGAAAACAGAAAAGCTGGGTGATGCTCACAATTCTTGCGGTAAATATAGCAGTGTTTCTCTATGCGGAGGTGTCTGGCGGAAGCGCCGATTTGCAGAATATGGTGAGGCTGGGAGCTGCATACACGCCGCTGATCCGGAAAGGACAGTACTACAGGCTGTTTACAAGCATGTTTCTGCATTTTGGTCCCGGCCATCTTTTCAGCAACATGCTCGCCCTCTTTTTCCTTGGGGATTTTATGGAGAGATATCTGGGCAAGACCGGCTTTTTGATTGTCTATCTGGGAGGAGGTCTCTGCGGAAATCTGTTTTCCATGGCGATGGAGCTGCGCAGCGGGGATTATTCCGTATCCGCAGGCGCTTCCGGGGCTGTATTTGCCCTGATGGGAGGCATGCTGGTGGCGCTTCTGATGCATCATGGAAAATTGGAGGATCTGACGCTTCGCCGTCTGATTATCTATATTGCACTTTCCCTGTGGGCAGGGTTCCAGACGGCGGGTATTGATGTAAACGCGCATCTGGGTGGGCTGACCGGAGGGGCTCTGCTGAGTGTGATTCCTCTGCTGGTCAGGAATTCCGCCCATCTGCGCCGGAATACGGTTGACAGCCGCCGAGACGGACAGTTATAATCAATAAATTGATCTGAAGTATAAAGAAACAGCGGCAGCCGGAAATTATTTTCCCGCGGATGCCGCATGAGAATTATCACGGAACAGCAGAGTATGGAGGAAAATTTGGACATGGAGCAGCTGTCAAGGGAATACAGAGACCGTGTGCTGAATCAGGTGAGCGAGGAGGATGTCGGCAAGACGCTTCGCCTTGCGGGGTGGATTGAAAACATCCGTGATCACGGCGGCGTATCGTTTCTGGATTTAAGGGATATGTACGGAGTGATGCAGATTGTTCTGCGGGACACCTCCCTTCTGGAGGGACTCACGAAAGAGGACTGCATCAGCGTCGAGGGATTGATTGAGCACAGGGACGAGGATACTTATAACCCGAAGATTCCCACCGGAACCATCGAGCTGGATGCCAGCAGCATCCGGGTTCTCGGAAAGGTTTATCAGCAGCTGCCATTCGAAATTATCACGTCGAAGGAAACCAGGGAGGATGTGCGGCTGAAATACCGGTATCTGGATCTGAGAAATCCGAAGGTGCGGGACAACATGATTTTCCGTTCCCGCGTGATTTCCTTCCTGCGGCAGAAGATGACGGATCTGGGATTTCTGGAAATCCAGACGCCGATTCTCTGCGCCTCTTCGCCGGAGGGAGCCAGGGATTACATTGTGCCGTCAAGAAAATTCAAGGGAAAATTTTATGCGCTTCCGCAGGCGCCGCAGCAGTACAAGCAGCTGCTGATGGTGTCCGGGTTTGATAAATATTTCCAGATTGCCCCCTGCTTCCGTGACGAGGATGCCCGCGCGGACCGGTCTCCGGGAGAGTTTTATCAGCTGGATTTTGAGATGAGCTTTGCCACACAGGAGGATGTTTTCCGTGTCGGCGAAGAGGTGCTGACCCAAACCTTTGAAAAATTTGCGCCGGAAGGCGCGGCTGTCACCAAAGCGCCCTATCCGGTCATCAGCTATAAACAGGCGATGCTGGAATTTGGTTCGGATAAACCGGATCTCCGGAACCCTCTGCGTATCATTGATGTAACGGAATTTTTCCAGAGATGTACGTTCCGTCCGTTCCTGAAGAAAACCGTCCGTGCGATCAAGGTTCACGCGGAGATGTCCAAGGGCTTCCATGAGAAGCTGCTCGCCTTCGCAAACTCCATCGGCATGCCCGGCCTGGGTTATCTGGAGGTGCAGGAGGATCTGTCCTACAAGGGGCCGATTGACAAATTTATTCCGTCTGACATGAAGAAGGAACTGATGGAGCTTGCGGGTCTGGAAGCGGGCGACACGCTCTTCTTTATCAGCGATAAGGAAAAACAGGCGGCTCTGTTTGCGGGACAGATCAGGAATGAGCTGGGTGAGCGTCTGGGACTGATAGAAGAAAATGCGTTCCGGTTCTGCTTTATTAACGACTTCCCGATGTACGAGTACGACCCGGAAGAGAAAAAGATGATCTTCACGCACAATCCGTTCTCTATGCCGCAGGGCGGTCTGGATGCGCTGGAACATCAGAATACGGAGGATATTCTGGCTTATCAGTATGATATTGTCTGCAACGGTGTGGAGCTTTCTTCCGGCGCGGTCCGGAACCATGATGTTAAGATCATGGAAAAAGCCTTTGAGATTGCGGGTTATACCAAAGAGGATCTGAAGAAAAAGTTCGGCGCTCTGTACAATGCGTTTCAGTTTGGAGCTCCGCCGCACGCGGGCATGGCTCCGGGAATTGACCGTATGATTATGCTGCTGCGCGGCGAAGAGAACATCCGTGAGGTGATTCCGTTCCCGATGAACGGAAATGCGCAGGATCTGATGTGCGGCGCGCCCGGAGAAATAACGGAAATGCAGCTGCGTGAAGCGCACATTAAAGTCAGGGATTAACAGAGAAAGGATTATTGCAGCGGATGGCTGATGCAATAATCCTTTTCGTTTATCGGGGCAGCGGTGCCGTGCGGAGGGGGCTGTTTTCTCTGTGTGCGCAGGCAGGAGATTCGTCACAGGGAGCGGTTCCGGAAGGAAACCACAATTTTTCTGTGCGCGCCGGTATGAGGAGCGGTACAGGCAATAACGGAGGCAGAATAGATGATTCAGGATATTGAACCGCATCAATTTCATATTGAGTATTTTCACTACTATCCGCGCAGGGAGGATACGGTGCTTGTCTGCAGAGGACAGTCGGTTCTTCTGAAGCAGAACGGCCGGGGAATGATTTCCTTTCCGAAGGTGGAAAATTTTCCGGAAGGGGAGATGAGATTTCGGTATCTGTTCCGGATTGACGAGGAGCGCTTTTTTTTGGGAATTCCATCTTTGGGGAAACAGGCGGAAGACATACAGAAATGGGTGGATTTTGAGACGGGTGAGGAGCACTGTGATTTCGGGCAGGATTTTCCGGTTCCGTCCGGGTACCGGTTTGAGAACATCCGTATCTTCCGCGGGGGACGGCCGGTGGACAGAGCCTTTGCGGGAATGGTGGGATGCCGCCTGGCTCAATGGTATGAGGAGAGCCGCTTCTGCGGTCACTGCGGTGTGCCGATGGTTCACGACGAAAAGGAACGGATGATGCGCTGCCCGAAATGCGGAAGAACCCGCTATCCGGTGATCTGTCCTGCCGTGATTGTCGCTGTGGTTCATAACGGAAAACTTCTGATGAGCAGATATGCGGGGCGGAGCTATAAAAATTACGCGCTGATCGCCGGATTTGCGGAAACCGGGGAGACCATTGAACAGACGGTTCACCGGGAGGTGATGGAGGAGGTCGGGCTTCCGGTCAGGAATCTCCATTTTTACAAAAGTCAGCCCTGGGCGTTTACGGGAACACTCCTGATGGGCTTCTTCTGTGAGCTGGACGGCTCAGACGAAACAATAACGCTGGAAGAGGATGAGCTCTCCGAGGCGGGATGGTTTACCCCGGAACAGGTTCCGGAGGATGAAGAGCACTGCTCGCTGACGGCGGAGATGATGGAGGTTTTCCGCAGGGGAGAACACAGGCGCTATCTCTCCGGACAGAGCCTGTGATCCGGGACGGTGCAGCCTGTGTGTAGAAGCGCCGGGAAGACTTGCTGTTTCCCCGCTGTCGCTCATTGGTCTGTACGTGTCATGAAAGACTTTGACAAGGAGACGGGCTG
>CACVSR010000055.1 GCA_902756775.1 uncultured Lachnospiraceae bacterium
GTCATGATTGTCTACCGCCGCCGCCGGGAGGATATGACGGCTCTTGATACTGAAATTGAGTCTGCCGTTATGGAAGGCATCGAGCTGCTTACGCTGGACGCGCCGAAGAGAATTGAGACGGACGAAAGCGGAAATTGTTCCGCCCTGGTTGTGCAGCCGCAGATGATCGGTCCGTACCGTGGAGGCAGACCGTCCCCGGTAGATGCGGACAAGCCGGAGCTGAGGATTCCCTGCCAGGTGGTTCTGATTGCCGTCGGGCAGGATATTGTGAGCAAACCGTTCGAGGAGTTCGGCATGGCGGCGGATCGCGGGGTTTTCCGGGCAGGCCTGGATACAGCCGTGGAAAATCTTCCGGGCGTCTATGTCGGCGGAGACTGCGCAACAGGACCGTCAACCGCAATCCGTGCGATTGCGGCCGGGAAGGTCGCCGCGCACAATATCGATGAATATCTGGGATATCATCACAAAATAGATTTCCAGGTGGAAGTCCCTGTCCCAAGGGAGAATAACAGGGTACCTACCGGCCGCGCCAATATTTCCGAGCGGCCGCCCTATATCCGGAGAAACGATTTTGAACATGTGGAAAATTCATTTACCCATGAGGAGGCCATGCAGGAATGTGACCGGTGTCTTCGGTGCGACCATTTCGGCTGCGGCGTCCTGAAAGGAGGAATGGACGAATGATTCATGTCACTATAGACGGCATGCAGATGGAGGTGCAGGAAGGCACCACGATTCTGCAGGCGGCCAGAGGAGCCGGGATCAACATTCCGACGCTCTGCGATCTGGAGGGGATCAACGATGTCGGATCCTGCCGCGTCTGTGTGGTGGAGGTGGAAGGCAGGGAGAAATTGCCGACTGCCTGCAACACGCCTGTAGAAGAAGGCATGGTAGTACAGACCATGTCGGAGCGTGCCGTGGATGCGAGGAAGATGGCACTGAACCTTCTTCTCTCCAATCATCACAGGGGCTGCTTCTCCTGTCCGTCAAACGGGGCGTGCGAGCTGCAGGATCTCTGCTACCAGTACGGGGTGGAGGAATCCTCTTTTGCCGGGGCAAGAAAACAGATCGAGACGCCTCCGGTAGAGGGACACCCATTTCTCTCTTATCACCCGGAGCTGTGCATTCACTGCGAGCGGTGTGTAAGCACCTGCGCGAAGGCAACCGGCAGAGAGGCGATTACTTTCCGGAAAACCGGCATGTTCGGCATCATCAACGCGCCGTTCGGGGAGGATTACAAGGACACGCTCTGCGAGTCCTGCGGAAACTGCGCGCAGAACTGCCCGACCGGGGCCATTACGGAAAAGAGAAAGAAAAAGTACCGCAGCTGGGAGGTCTCCCGTGTCCTGACCACCTGCCCGCACTGCGCGGTGGGCTGCCAGATGTATCTTCTGGTAAAGGACGGGAAGATCGTCGATGTGGAAGCTGCCGACGGGCCTTCCAATCACAAGCTGCTCTGCGTCAAGGGAAGAAGCGCGTCCTTTGACTTCGTGGATTCCCCCAGAAGAATCCGGACGCCGCTGGTAAAAAACAAAGAAACCGGCGAATTTGAGGAGGCCACCTGGGACGAGGCGCTGGATCTGGTCGCAGAGAAATTTACCGACATCAGAGATTCGCTGGGCGGCGATGCCCTGGCAGGGTTTGCCTGCTCCCGTTCCACCAACGAAGACATTTACATGCTTCAGAAAATGGTGCGGACGGCGTTCCAGAGCAATAACACAGATAACTGTGCCCGTGTTTGACACGCCCCTACTGTTGCCGGTCTGGCAACCACGTTTGGATCGGGGGCTATGACAAATACGATCCAGGATATCACACAGGACGCAAATCTGATCCTGTTGATAGGCTCGAATCCGGAAGAGGCACATCCGGTATTCGGCATGCAGATCCGTCAGGCAGTGCAGCGCGGCGCGCACCTGCTTGTAGCAGATCCGCGTGATATTGACCTTTCACAGAAGGCGGATATTCACCTGAAACTGAAACCAGGTACGAATGTCGCGTTCGTGAACGGAATGATGCATATTATCATCGAGGAAGGACTGCAGAATCAGGAATTCATTGATGAGAGAACAGAAAATTATGAGGAATTAAAGAAGCTTACCGCGTCGTACACGGCCGAGAGAACAGCAGAAATCTGCGGCATCGATCCGCAGCAGCTGCGGGAAGCGGCCAGGCTTTACGCGACGGCCGGGAACTCTGCCATCCTTTACTGCCTGGGTGTCACCGAGCACACCAGCGGAACGGAGGGCGTTATGTCTCTGGCAAATCTGGCTATGCTCTGCGGCATGATAGGCCGCCCCGGAACCGGTGTGAATCCGATCCGCGGGCAGAATAACGTACAGGGCGCCTGCGATATGGGAGCGGATCCGGATAAATTCCCCGGATACCAGAAAATTACAGATCCGAAGGTGTTCGAAAAATTTGAGAAGGCCTGGGGAACAAAACTGAATCCCAATCCGGGAACTAAGGCGACCCAGTGCTTCCACAAGATGATGACGGGAGATATCAAAGGGCTGTTTATCTTCGGCGAAGATCCGGTCCGGACCGATCCGGATACGAACCATGTGATCCATGCCCTGCAGTCTCTGGACTTTTTCGTTATCGACGAACTCTTTATGACGGAGACCGCCAAATATGCGGATGTCATTCTTCCGGGACGTTCCTACGCGGAAAAGGAAGGAACCTTTACCAATACGGAGCGCCGGGTGCAGAGAGTGCGCAAGGCAGTGGAAATTGAAGGAAATACCATGGCGGATACGGATATCTTCACCGAAATCATGAACCGCATGGGGTATCCGCAGCCGAAGCTGACGCCGGCCCAGATTATGGATGAGATTGCGTCTGTGACGCCGTCCTTTGCGGGAATCAGTCATGAAAGACTGGACAGTGAGGAAGTGGACGGACGCGGCCTGCAGTGGCCGTGCACCGGGAAGGATCATCCGGGAACCAGAATTATGCATGTGGGAAAATTCGCCAGAGGAAAAGGGCTGTTCCAGCCCGCAGAGTACCGCGCGTCCTGTGAACTGCCGGATGACGAGTACCCGCTGGTTATGATGACCGGACGGATTCTGTACCACTACAATGCCTGCGCCATGACGGACAAGACCGAGGGAATCAATGAGATTGCGCCGGAGGCGTTCATTGAGCTGAACACGGCGGATGCCGAAAAATACGGCATCGCCGACGGAGAGATGATCGGAATTTCTTCCAGGAGATCAGAGATCAGCGCCCGTGCCCGCGTGTCAGACAAAACACGGCCGGGAGAAACCTGGATGCCGTTCCATTACCTGAAGGCCGGAGCAAACTGGCTTACCAGCGCTGCTCTGGACAGCATTTCCGCGACGCCGGAGTACAAGGTCTGCGCCATTAAGGTCAGGAAGCTGTCGCCGGAGGAAACAGAGGCGGCAGAGGCCAGCGCAAGGGCGACACTCGCCTGACACCGGAAAAAAATAATGATATGCCGCAGGCAGGCCAAAAAGAGTGATGCCGGAACATCCGGCGTGGAGAATTATGACGGAAGTAGCAGACGAAAGCAGCCGTGACGGCCTGACCGGAGAAACTCCGGTCAGGACCATCCGGCGGGATGGAAAAGTGGAGAAAACCGGTCAGGAGCTTCTGCACGAGCAGGTGCTCCAGGTCTTTGTGAACGGGAAGCTGACCATGCGCCTTGTCTGCACACGGGAATATCTGCCGGAGCTGGTGATGGGCCGTCTCCTGACAGAAAAAATGATTCTCTGCGCGGAGGATGTCCGGTCTGTCACCGTCTGCCGTTTTGGAAGGAATGCCCTGGTCACGCTGCGCGAACGCGAAGGAGATGCCCTTCCGGCTTCAGACAGTGGAGACGGAGGACAGGCGCAAAAAAGCCCGGAAGGCGCTTCGGAAGAGCCGGGGAACAAGGACGGGAGAAGGCAGGAAAACAGCGCGGCGGTGGAGACGGTGGCGTCCTGCTGCACCGGAAACCAGATCCTGGACAGAAGTCTGGCTCTGGATCCGGAGCTGCGTCCGGCTGACGGGCGGAAGATCCGGAAGGAATGGATTTTCCGTCTGGCGGACGCTTTTGCCAGAGAACAGCCGCTCTATGCGGCTACCCGCTCCATTCACAGCTGTATTCTCAGCCGCTGCGGCCGTATTCTCTTTTCCTGCGAGGATATCGGCAGGCATAATGCCCTGGACAAGGCCATTGGCTATGCGCTTCTCCATGAGATCCCTCTCCCGGAGTGCGAGGTCTACACAAGCGGGAGAATTCCGCTGGATATGACCGAGAAGGTCATACGGGCGGGAATTCCGGTGCTGGTCAGCAAGGCGGCTCCTACGGTGGAGGCGGTAGAACTGGCCCGCTCCTGCGGCATCATGGTTATCGGGCAGGCCCGTCCGGATTCTTTCCGGCTGTACTGTGGAGAGAGCAGCCTGGTCTGACAGCGGCGTCGTTCTTTACGGAGGCGGATAAGTGCTGGTGTGCTTCGCGGTCTTCAAAACCGTTGTGGGGAGTTAGCAGCTTCCCGGATGGGTTCGATTCCCATCCCCTCCGCTCTTATAATTTTCTGTTCATACACATCTGTCTCAGAACTGTACAAAGACCGGACGGGGGAAACGCCGGGCCGGCAGAGGAGGTACAAATGGTATCGCTGATGATCAATGGGTATGAATGTACGGTACAGGAAGGTACCACAATTCTGGAAGCGGCACAAGGTGCCGGTGTGCAAATCCCAACGCTCTGTTTTTTGAAAGAAATCAATGAGATCGGATCCTGCCGTCTATGCGTAGTAGAGGCAGAAGGGGAAGACCATCTTCTTCCCGCGTGCAATACCACAGTCAGAGAAGGCATGAAGATCCAGACGGAATCGCCCAGGGTGGTGGCTGCCCGAAGGGAGGTTCTGGATCTGTTGCTGTCCAATCATAAACGAAACTGTTTTTTCTGCAGCAGGAACGGAGCCTGCGACCTGCAGAAATGGTGTAATTATTACGGTGTGGAGGAAAGCCGCTACATCGGATCCAGGAAAAAGATTGAGAGGCCGCCAAAGGACAGCCATCCCTTCCTTTCCTATCATCCGGAGCTGTGCATTCACTGCCAGCGCTGCGTGAGCACCTGTGAGAACGCAACCGGGCGCCATGCGATTAATCTTGGAAAAACGGGGATGTTCACGGTCATCGATGTGCCGTTTGGAGACAACTGGAAAACGACGCTCTGCGAATCCTGCGGAAACTGCGCCCAGGCATGCCCGACCGGGGCGCTGACGGAGAAAAGAACAAAGCAGTACAGACCCTGGGAGGTGCGCCGCGTCAGAACGACCTGTCCGCACTGTGCGACCGGATGTCAGATGGATCTGATTGTCAAAGACAACCGGATTGTGGATGTCGAGGGGGCGGACGGGCCGTCCAATCACGGGCTTCTGTGCGTCAAGGGCAGGTCCGGGAGCTTCGATTTTGTCCATTCTCCGGACAGACTGCGGTATCCCCTGATCCGGAACCGGGAGACAGGTCAGCTGGAAAGAGCAACCTGGGATGAGGCACTGAATCTGGTGGCATCCCGTTTCATGGAGATCAGAAAAAAATACGGAACCGGATCGCTGGCAGGGTTCGCCTGCTCCCGCTCCCCGAATGAAGACATCTACATGGTTCAGAAAATGGTCCGGACCTGCTTTGGAAATAACAACGTGGACAACTGCGCGAGAGTCTGCCATTCCGCGTCCGTCTCCGGGCTGGCCACGACTCTGGGATCCGGCGCGATGACCAATCCCATCGGAGATATCACTCACGATGTGGACTGTATCCTTCTGGTCGGTTCCAATCCGGAAGAGGCACATCCGGTCGTCGGGATGCAGATCCGCGAGGCGGTTCAGCACGGAACCAGGCTGATTATTGTGGATCCCAGGGAACTGGGGCTCTCCCAATATGCGGATATTCATCTCCGGATCCGGCCCGGAACAAACATCATGTTCGCAAACGGCATGATGCATGTGATGATCCGGGAAGGACTGGTGGATCAGAAATTTATCCGGGAGCGGACAGAGGGCTTTGAAGAGCTGAAGAAAATCGTCAGCGATTATACACCGGAGAAGGTCGCGGAGGTCTGCGGCATTGATAAAGATAAGCTGATAGAAGCCGCCAGAATGTATGCTTCCGCGAAGAAGGCTCCGATTATTTACTGCCTTGGTGTTACAGAGCACAGCTCCGGGACAGAGGGTGTCATGGCGATGTCGAACATGGCCATGCTGTGCGGAAAGCTGGGCAAACCAGGCTGCGGCGTCAATCCGCTGCGCGGGCAGAACAATGTGCAGGGAGCCTGCGACATGGGCGCCATGCCGGATAAATATCCGGGGTATCAGAGTGTGACGGACGCCGCGGTCCGGGAGAAGTTTGAAAAGGCCTGGGGCGTACCGCTGAATCCGGACACCGGAGTGTTTGCGACGGATGTTTTCGGCGCAGCGATCCGAAAGGAAATCCGGGGCTTGTATATCTACGGTGAGGATCCTGTCGTGACGGATGCGGATACCACGCATATCATCAAGGCGCTGAAAAGTCTGGATTTCTTCGTGCTGCAGGAGCTGTTTCTGACGGAGACCGCGCAGTACGCGGACGTCATCCTTCCGGGTATGAGCTATGCGGAAAAGGAAGGAACCTTTACCAATACGGAGAGGAGAGTCTGCCGGGTGAGGAAGGCAGTAGATCTCACGCAGGATCCGTCCTTTGATATCCGGCTGGACACGGATATCATCATTGACCTGATGAACCGCATGGGTTATCCGCAGAAAAGAATGACGTCGGCGGAAATCATGGATGAGATCGCGTCTGTGACGCCGAGCTTCGCAGGCATCAGTCATAAGAGGCTGGATGAGACGCCGGGCTTTCTGCAGTGGCCCTGCACAGGCAGGGAGCATCCTGGAACACCGATCATGCATGTGGGGAAATTCGCCAGGGGACTTGGGTGGCTTTATCCCACCAGGTATCAGCCGCCGGCGGAGATGCCGGACAGTGATTATCCGTTCTGCCTGATGACGGGAAGAATTCTTTATCATTACACCACCCGCGCCATGACGGGACGGACGCCGGGTCTGATGGAGATCGAAGGCAGTTCGTTTATTGAGATGAACGAAAAAGACGCGGACCGGCTGGGAATCGCGAACGGGGAAAAGATCCGGGTTTCCTCCAGAAGGGGTTCTGTCACTACTTCTGCCAGGGTGGGAACACGGGTCAACGAAGGAGAAACCTGGATGCCCTTCCATTTTCCGGACGGAAACGCAAACTGGCTGACCAATGCCGCCCTGGATCCGAAATGCAGGATTCCGGAATACAAGGTATGTGCAGTCCGGATTGAAAAAATGTCCGGGTAATCCGAAAGCGGCTTACGAAACCACTGGTAAAAAAGGATGCGGACGCATGCGCCGGGCGGGGAGATGAGCCGGGATATTTCAGAGGCACAGAACAGAGATGAGACAGGAACTTTTAAGACAGATACCGAAGATAGACGTCCTGCTGGAGGATGAAAGACTGTCACGGGTAATAGAGAGATACGGAAGAACCCGCACGGCGGACGTTCTTCGCGCGGTGACCGGAGAAATCCGCCAGGCGGTGTTATCAGGGAAAGAAAACAATTTGCCGGATGTGGAAACGATTCTGCAGACTGCCCAGTGCAGACTGGAAGAAAATCCCGCTTATTCGCTCAGGCCGGTGATAAACGGAACCGGCATCATCCTTCACACAAACCTGGGACGGGCGCCCCTGTCCGACCGGGCGCTGCAGGCGGTGAAGGCTGCAGCCGGAGGCTACTCTAATCTGGAATACCGTCTGGACTCCGGAAGCAGAGGGTCGCGCCATGATCATGTGACGGAGATTCTGCGGGAACTCTGCGGGACAGAGGACGCCATGGTGGTCAACAATAATGCGGCCGCTGTTCTTCTTGCGCTGGCGGCACTTGCCCGCGGCAAGGAGGTTCTGGTTTCCCGCGGGGAGCTGATCGAGATCGGCGGATCCTTCCGGATTCCGGATGTCTGTGAGCAGGGCGGAGCCGTCCTCCGCGAGGTAGGGACGACAAACCGCACACGTCTTTCGGATTACAAAGGCGAGCTGAACGAGGAGACCGGCGCTCTCTTTAAGGCACACACCAGCAATTACCGGATTGTCGGTTTTACAGAGGAGACATCCCTGGAGGAACTCTCCGGGCTTGCACGTGAAAACGGGATTCCTTTGATCTATGATATGGGAAGCGGACTGTTTGAGGGGCTGGAGCGGTACGGGATCGAAGAGCCGGATATCCTGCATGCACAGAAAGCAGGAGCGGATGTGCTTACGTTCAGCGGGGACAAGCTCCTTGGCGCCGCCCAGGCAGGGCTGATTGTAGGCAGAAAGAAGTATATTGAGAAGATGAAGCGTCACCCGCTGGCCAGAGCACTCCGGGTGGACAAAATGACCCTTGCGGCACTGGAGGCCACCCTGTATGAATACCGGGACAGAAATCAGGCGCGCCGGGAAATTCCGGTTCTCCGGATGGTCTCCGAGAGTCCGGAAGCACTTCGGAAAAAGGCGGAAGAGCTCTGCGCACGGCTGAAGGGTTCTGCCGGGAACGGAAGACTGACGTTTGCCGTGGAACCCTGCCAGGACAGAACCGGGGGCGGATCGGCACCTTTGAATGTTCTGGAAGGATATGCAGTGACTGTGCGGCTGGACGCTGGAAGAACAGAAGATATATCCGCTCCGGAGAAAAAGGGTATATCCGGCACAGATATTCACTCATTGGAGGATCTGGAGAAGGCTCTGCGTCTGGCGGAATTTCCTCTGATTGGCCGGATCACCCAGGATCGGCTCTGGATCTCTGTCCGGACGCTTCTGGCAGGGAATGAGGAAAAAATCACAGAGGATTTTAAAAAAATAAGTCTGTCACTGTAATGGAAAAATCCGATATCGGAGAACGGGGTGCTGCAGATGAAAAAGATCGCGGTGGATGCCCTGATTCTGGCAGGCGGAAAAAATCTCCGTATGCAGGGAAATTACAAGGGGGATCTGAGAACAGGAGGGGAAACCTTTGCGGATCATCTGATCCGCGAGATGAAGAAACTGGCGGATCATGTTTATCTCTCCTACGGGGAAGTCAGCCACGGGGAGAAAGAGGGATGTACGGTTATCCGGGATCTCCACCCCGGCTGTGGCCCTGTTTCCGGACTGGAGGCGGGGCTTACCGTATGCTGTTCGGAATATCTTCTGGTGGCGGCGTGTGATATGCCGTTTCTGCAGACGGAATTTTACAGAATGCTGCTGGAGAAAGGGGCGGAAGCAGAAGAAAAAAACGGGCGCTTTCCGGACTGCATAGTTCCGCTTCTGTATGGACGCCCGGATGTTCTGGCGGCTGTATACAGCAAAAGGATGCTTCCGGTTATCCGCCGGCTGATCGGACAGGGCGTTTATAAGCCTCGCGCAGCGGTGGAGAAGGTGAACACCCTGTACGTTCCGCTGGACGGCCTTCCGGAATATGCGGATATGCTGCAAAACATCAATACGCCGGAGGATTACAGAAAAATCGAGGAATATGAATAACATTATCATCGGAACGGCAGGTCATGTGGATCATGGGAAAACCTGCCTGATAAAAGCATTAACCGGAACAGACACCGACCGGCTGGCAGAGGAAAAAAAGAGAGGAATTACCATTGAAAACGGCTTTGCCAGCCTGCCGAATGAGGAAGGACTGCGGATCGGCATTATAGATGTTCCCGGACACGAGAAATTTATCCGGAATATGCTTGCGGGAATCGGTGGCATAGACCTGGTTCTGCTGATTATTGCTCTGGATGAGGGCATTATGCCGCAGACCAGGGAGCATTTTGAGATCCTGAAAATGCTGCACATCCCACGGGGAATTCTTGTATTTACGAAGCTGGATCTGGCGGATGAAGAACTGATCCGTATGGTGGAAGCAGAGACAGATGAGATGGTAAAGGGAAGCTTTCTGGAGCATGCCCCCCGGATCCGTGTCTCGTCTTTCACAGGAGAAAATATTCCGGAGCTGAAGAAACTGATTCTTGAAAACGTCCGGAATACTGCCGCAAGGAGAACAGATCCGGAGATGTTCCGTCTTCCGGCAGATCGTGTTTTTTCCCTGAAAGGTGTGGGAACGGTTGTGACGGGAACGCTGCTTGAGGGCTCCTGTGCCGTAGGGGAAGAGCTGATGGTTTACCCTCAGCAGAAAAGGGTCCGGGTTCGTTCCATTCAGAGCCATAACCAGCAGGAAGAAAGGGCGTTTGCGGGTCAGCGAACCGCGTTGAATCTGGCGGACATCCGTAAGGAAGAGCTGGAGAGAGGAGAAGTTGTCGCCCGGCCGGGACGGATGATTCCATCCATGATGCTGGACGCCCGTGTGCAGCTGTTCACTGATGCACGGCACACCCTGAAAAATAACAGTCGGGTACATATCAGCTTTGGTGCGGCCAGGGCGGACTGCAAGGCAGTCCTTCTGGACACGGCAGAGCTTAAAGCCGGAGAAGAAGCTTATGTGCAGTTCCGGTTTGAAGAGCCGGTGGCGGTAAGAAAGGGGGACCGGTTCATCCTGCTTTTTTATTCCCCGGTGGAAACCTTTGGGGGAGGAGTGTTTCTGGAGGCGGATGCCAGGAAACACAGGAGAAATCAGGAGAGCGTTCTTCAGGGACTGCGTATCAAGGAACAGGGGACAGACGCGGAGCAGCTGGAGGAAGAGCTTCGGGAATATAGCGCGGAAATCCCTTGTGTGTCAGAGCTTTCCGTACGTCTGAATCTTACGGAAGAAAGGACAGAGGCACTTCTGCTGGAGCTGAAGGGAAAAAAGCGGGCCATCGCCATCGGATCGGACCGGTATATCCATATGGATTTCTGGAAGGTGATTGCCGCATCGGCAGAGAAAATGCTGAAAAAGTTCCATGAAGAAAATTCCGTTATCCGGCAGATGGAAAAAGCAGAATTTTATAACCGGATCAGCGCCCGGTTCGCGCTGAAAAAAAACCAGCAGGAACTGATTCTTCATGAGCTGGTAAAGCGGAAGGTGCTTCAGTTTTCAGAAGGCGGAGTGATGCTTTACGGCGTGGACACAACGCCGGACGCGGAGGTTGCCCGTCTTTCCGAACAGCTTCTGAAACGATATCAGGAAGACGGCTTCCAGGTCCCTTATACAGAAAAACTGACGGCAGAGTACAGAAACCCAAGGCAGATCCGGCAAATCCTTTCTGAGCTGGGAAAGAAGGGAAAACTTGTCCGGGTGGACGCATCCGCCTACATGGCAAAGGAGCACTGGGACTACGTGACGGATGTTCTTTATCAGAAGCTGGA
>CACVSR010000056.1 GCA_902756775.1 uncultured Lachnospiraceae bacterium
ATTATTTCTCAGGAACGTGTGCCGCCGTGCACGCTGAAAAAAGCGGCCTCTGCGTGACACAGAAACCGCTTTTTCTTAAAAACTCTTACGGATAAGCCCTGATTTACTTCAGAGTTACTTTTGCTCCCTGCTCTTCCAGTTTAGCCTTGAGGTCATCTGCCTCTGCCTTGGAAGCGCCTTCCTTAACTACCTTCGGAGCTCCGTCAACCAGATCCTTAGCTTCCTTCAGGCCAAGTCCGGTAACCTCACGGACAACCTTGATAACTTTAACCTTGTTCGGGCCAACCTCGGTCAGCTCTACATCGAACTCGGTCTTCTCCTCAGCTGCCGCAGCCTCTCCGCCTGCAGCGCCGCCTGCTACAACAACGCCTGCAGCAGCGGATACGCCAAACTCTTCCTCGCAAGCTTTTACAAGGTCATTCAGCTCTAATACAGATAACTCTTTAATAGCAGCAATAAACTCTTCTGTTGTTAACTTAGCCATTGTTCTTTTCCTCCAATTTCATTTTTTCTGATTCTTCCGCCATCATGATGACGGCTCTAAACGGCTCTCCCCGATGAAAGCCTTATTCTGCCGCGGGTGCTTCCGCTGCTTCTGCCGGAGCGCCTTCCGCCTGCTTATCCGCAATCTGCTTAAGCACACGGGCAAAGCTGGAAATCGGTCCCTGCATACTTCCGAACAGTCTTCCGAGCAGTACTTCCCTTGTGGGAACGTCTGCCAGCTGGTTTACGCCATCCGCGTCATAGTAAGCGCCTTCTACAACACCGGCGATCAGCTCCAGCTGCGGATTTTTCTTCGCGAACTGTTTCAGAATACGTGCCGGGGCGGTTGCGTCATCCTTGGAAACGGCAATTGCGTTTGTTCCTTCCAGATGTTTGGAAAGCTCTTCGCAGGGTGTTCCCTTGAACGCGAAGTTCATCATCGTGTTTTTGTAGACCTTGTAGGTTACGCCGGCTTCTCTGAGATTTTTACGAAGCTTCGTATCCTGTGCAACATTCAGGCCGCTGTAGTTTACAAGGACTACGCCCTGCGCACCGTCAATCGCACTGGCAATCTCTTCCACAACCGGTTTCTTCTGTTCTACTTTTGCCATGTTTCGGTATACCTCCTTATTTTAATGATGTATACACGCAAAAGAAAACCCGCCTGACCAAAGACAGACGGGAATACATTCTCTGAAAAGAATCTACATCCTCGGCAGGCGTTTCACTTACGCCTTGCGGCACCTGCTGTCTTCGGCGTGATACAGTGATTATACTATCACACCGGAGAATTTGTTGTCAAGAAGTAACTGTTCAGAACTCCCATGAGCCAAACAGGTTCATGGGAGCTTACTCACAGATGATACCTGTTGGGCTCATGGGAAGTGCTGACAGGTACCGCCCCCCACATGAGCAAAAATGTAATTCCCATAAAATTTTTTAAAAATTACATTTTGGCGAATGCATCGTGGGGGCGGTTCTGAACAGTTACTTCAAAGAAAAAAACAGAAGAGGCAGCCTCTTCTGTTTTTCTGTTTTTATATTCTGGTGGATTATACGAATTTGTTTACGTTGACCTTTACGCCGGGTCCCATGGTCGGCGCAATGACAATGCTCTTCATGAACTGACCCTTCAGGGTAGAAGGTCTTGCCTTGGCAATCGCGCCCATCAGTGTGGAGAAGTTCTCATTCAGCTGCTCTTCGCTGAAGGAAGCCTTTCCTACCGGTACGTGAATGATATTGCTCTTGTCAAGACGATACTCTACTTTACCGGCTTTGATATCGTTAACCGCCTTGGTGACATCCATGGTTACCGTTCCGGACTTCGGGTTCGGCATTAAGCCCTTGGGTCCGAGCACACGTCCCAAACGTCCCACAACGCTCATCATATCCGGTGTAGCGACAACTACATCAAAATCAAGCCAGCCCTCGTTCTGAATCTTCGGAATAAGCTCCTCTGCTCCGACAAAATCTGCTCCTGCCGCTGTGGCCTCATCTGCCTTTGCTCCCTTGGCAAACACAAGTACGCGAACGGTCTTTCCTGTGCCGTGCGGCAGAACAACGGCTCCGCGGATCTGCTGATCTGCGTGACGTCCGTCACAGCCTGTGCGGATGTGTACTTCAATGGTCTCATCAAACTTAGCGACAGCCACCTTTTTCGCAAGGGCGATGGCATCACTGGGATCATACTGAACAGAGCGATCGACAGCCTTTGCGGCTTCTACATATTTCTTTCCGTGTTTCATTCTAAATTCCTCCTGTGGTAGTGGCGGGATAATCCCTCCCACGTGATTCAATTAATCCTCAACAGTAATTCCCATGCTGCGGGCTGTTCCGGCAATCATGCTCATGGCTGCTTCAATGCTGGCCGCGTTCAGGTCAGGCATCTTCAGCTCTGCAATTTCACGGACTTTGTCCCTGGAAATAGTGGCAACCTTGGTCTTATTCGGAGTTCCCGAAGCAGACTTCAGATTGCATGCCTTCTTCAGCAGAACCGGTGCCGGAGGAGTCTTTGTAATAAAGCTGAAGCTTCTATCCGCGTAAACAGTGATGACAACAGGAATGATTAAATCTCCCTTATCAGCTGTTCTTGCGTTAAATTCCTTGGTAAACTGCACAATGTTGACACCATGCTGTCCAAGAGCCGGTCCTACGGGCGGAGCCGGTGTAGCTTTGCCTGCGGGAATCTGTAATTTGATGTAACCAGTAACTTTTTTTGCCATTTTAGGCACCTCCTATTATGTGGTGTTTGCGGGGATTTCCCTCCCACGGCCGATTAATCGACCTTTCTGACATCGGCGAAATTAATTTCCACCGGAGTTGCTCTTCCAAACAGATCCACGTCAATGGTAACTGTCTGTTTACTTTGATTGACCGCCTTAACCTTGGCAGAGTAATCCTTCCAGGCTCCGCCGATCACGGCGACTTCATCTCCAACCGCAAGGTCAATCTCAAATTTCTCTCCGGTTTCCACACCCAGCGGGCGCATCTCTTCCGGAGACAGCGGAACCGGTTTGGAACCCGGACCTACAAAGCCTGTGACACCTCTGGTATTGCGAACGACGTACCATGTATCGTCATTCATAACCATATTGAGCAGAACATAGCCGGGAAACAGCTTGCGCTGTACATGTTTCCTTGCGCCGTTCCTGACCTCTTCGACCTCTTCCATGGGAACCCGGACTTCCAGAATCTGATCTTCAAGGTGTCTGTTTTCTATTGTCTTCTCAATGTTGGCCTTCACTTTATTCTCATAACCGGAATATGTGTGAACCACGTACCATTTTGCGTCTGACATCTTCACCTTTTCCTTATTTTATGATCAGTTCCATTATCTGCAGTCCCAGATTGTCCACCAGCGTGATTAACCCGGTAACGATTGCAGAAATAATAATGACAGCGGCCGTCTGCCTGCCCAGTGTTTTGTTATCTGTCCAGATAATTTTTCCCCACTCGGTCTTCAGACCCTTGAACCAGGTTTTTACCTTTCCTGTTTTTTTCTGTTCAGCCTTTTTCGCTGCATCTGCCATCTGTTTTCACCTCGCTGCGAAACGGATTACTTTGTTTCTCTGTGCAGGGTATGCTTTCTGCAGAATCTGCAGTACTTCTTAATTTCCATACGCTCCGGATGATTCTTTTTCTCCTTTGTCGTATTGTAATTACGCTGCTTGCATTCTGTGCATGCCAAAGTGATCTTTGTACGCATAATATCCACCTCCGTTTTACTAAACCCATACGCCGGAAAACCGGCACAACTTTTGTCTGAAGGTTCTTTTTTCAGAGCAAAAAAAAAGGACCTTCTCCTTTGTCGCCAGCTTAGCATAACACAGGCATCGGAGAGTGTCAACTTATTTTTTGCAGCGCTATAGCCTGTAAACCGTCCTACGCTTTCCAGCAGGGCAATGTCTCTGTGCAGATGCCCACATCCGGAAATCAGCATTCATGGGGCGTAAAACGGCGGTAAACTGTCGCTGCCGCGTAGCAGCAGCCGCCGCGGCAGTTTATTTTCTTTTCTCCGGCGGATACATACACTCCACACCGTATCTCTCAAAGATCTGCAGCCAGTCGTCAGAGGGTCTGGTGTCGGTAATGACACCGTCGATCTCTTCGATTCCAACCATCTTTGTGAATGCTGTCTGATCAAACTTTCCGTTATCCAGTACCAGATAGCTCTGAGCCGCAGAAGTAAGTATGGCTTTTTTCAGAGAGCTGAACGCCTGAAGAGACTCCATGATGCCATGCTCTCTGTTCAGGGCCTTGCAGGAGACAAAGGCCTTATCCACAAAATACGAGCGGGTGCTGTTCTCCGCCTCCGGACCGAGGAGGGCCAGATACCCCTCTTTCAGTACCCCTCCGGTACAGATAACGGTAATATTGGAGCACTCGGACAATTCAAGGATTATCTCAATGGAATTCGTTACTACGGTAAGGCGCTGAATATTCTTGATTGCCTTGGCAATAAAGAGATCCGTGGAGCTGGCGTCCAGCATAATATGGTCGCCCTCTTTTACCAGGGACGCGGCAATCTCCGCGATGACCTGTTTTTCCGCAACATGATGCTTGCTGCGGATAGTCAGCGGCATATCAAACCCGACATTTTCATTCAGGACGGCGCCTCCATAACTTTTGGTCGCGTAACCGTCCTGTTCCAGCTTCTCCAGATCCCGCCGTATGGTTTCTTCCGAGACATTGTAAAACTGACTCAGCTCGCTTACGACTACCTTCTTTTCTTCCTGCAGTTTTTCCAGAATCAGATTTCTTCGTTCCAGGGCCAGCATGATCTACCTCCGAATACTGTCAACAATGTTTGCCGACAGGCTGCAGAGGCTCTGTGGCGAAACGGTTTCTTAAAGAATGGTTCTGATAATTTTTTCGTCCGGATGGGCAATCACGGAGGAATCCAGATACATGCCCTTTTCCCCGGCCAGCATTTTTGCCTTTTCTATGGCCGCTGTTACGGCGGAAACCTCGCCCGTGATCATCATAAAGGATTTTCCGCACAGTCCCTTCGCCAGACGGAGCTCAATCACGTCTACAATGGCGGTTTTTGCGGCAGCATCCGCCGCCTCAATCAGGGAGGCTACATCGAAGGTCTCCAGAATTCCCAGGGAATCCACACCCTCTACCTGACTGGCTCCGTAAATGGCCGGGAAGAGCGATTCGTGAGGATTGCCAAGCACAAAATTATCAATCAGATCTGACTCATACGCTGTGCTGGCGGCTTCCACTGCAGATTTCACCGCACTGAGATCCCCAGTGATAATAGCGATATATTTTCCCGGACATACAGTCTGTGCTTCCACAATGTCAACATCCGCGGTCTTGACCATAAGATCCGCCGCCGTAATACCGGTCGGTATATTTTTGAATTCAATCATTCCGATTGCTTTACTCATCGCCGCTTATGTCCTTTCTTACTGCTTCTGGATTCGGATAAAGGTATCTGTGACATCGGTAACTATTCCGGGCAGAGAAGCATGCATTCCAACGCTCAGTCCGTCCGCCGGCTTCGCGATCATCTGTCTGTACTCTACATGGTCGCCGACCTTTACAACCGGGATTGCCGGCGCACCGATGTGCTGCCTCAGAAGAACTCTCACCGATGTCTCCGGCTGCAGCTCATCATCCAGCGGAGCCGGAAGATCATACCGGCTTAGCCCAAGCCTGGCCATCAGCCTTGCCTCCGGAACTTTGCGGAATTCCCTCGCCTCTCCCACGGGAGCAGCCTCCACACGCGGAGCCTTGACTCCTGCGCCGCGCAGCCCGTTTTTATACGCCTGAATAAGCGTCCGGGGAGCAAGATCCTGCGGGCAGGCATACATTTCGCACACGCCGCAGCCGGAGCAGAAAAAGGTGTTCAGGAACGGATTCAGATTCTGAAAATCCTCATTGGAAGCGGAACGCATAAATCTTGCGGGATCAATCGGATGCCCCAGTTCGTGCCGCGGGCACATATCTGTGCAGGATTCACACTGGCAGCAGATTGATGCCGCTCTTTTCAGATCTATGGAAGTCTGGCGCCTTTTTTTCATCACGATCGGGTGATCCTGCGGCAGAACCAGAATCGCGTTCGTTTCTTTTGTCACACGACCGTCATGCGGCTGAATACTTCCCATCATGGGACCGCCCACAAAATAGACCGGATCCTTACAGGTCAGTTCACCCGCCAGGGCGACAACGGATTCAAACGTGCAGCCGACAGACACCGGAACGGTAATCGGATTCGTGACCTCGCCGATTACCGTCAGATACTTGAAGGTTACCGGCTTATCCTCTACCGCGGCGCGGTAGATGTTGTACATAGTTTCTACATTATAGACGATGCAGCCCTGCTCAATAGGCAGTCCGCCCGGACGTACAACTCTTCCGGTACATTCATAAATGAGGACAACCTCATCTCCCATCGGATAAACTTCCTGGAGATAATGAATCTTCATCTCCGGGTATTTTCCGATTTCCCCCTGAATGGCCGCAATCGCTTTGCTATAGGTTTTCTTTACACCGATGTAAACCTGCTTTGCCCCTACCGTCTCTGCAACCAGATGCAGACCGGCCAGAATCTGATCCGCATGAACCGTGATCAGCCGTCTGTGGGGCTGAAGCAGAGGCTCGCACTCGGCGCAGTTCAATATAATGGTATCCGCATTTTTGTTCAGTTTTGCGTAGGAAGGAAATCCGGCACCGCCGGCACCTACGACTCCGCCCATACGGAGTTTTTCCTGCAGCTTTTCAAATTCCATGCTTTACTCCATCCTGGGGATCAATCCTCCTCGATAATCCCGCCTTCATCTATAATACCGACAATTGCGGCATCAACAGGCGCATCCGGCATGTCACAGCCGATTCTGGCTGCGCTTCCCTGTGCCACCATCACATATTCGCCTATTCCGGCGCCAATCACATCTATGGCGATAATCTGCCGGGTATCTGCCGACATATGACGCAGGGGTTCCACAATCATGAACTTGTTTCCAACGAGCTTATCGCTTTTTCTTGTCGAAACCAGGCTTCCGACTACTTTTCCTGCAATCATTGTTCCTCCACATTGTCTTGTATAACACTGCGGGGCCTCCGACGGCGCCACATTCAGGCTGACGATCCGCAAGGCTTCGCGCAGCGGTTTTTTCCAAATCTAAAATCCAAATGTTATATGTTACCGGAAATGGCACTAATCTCCCTGCAGCAATGCCGACAGGGAGAAAAGCTGAATTTCCGGATTATTTCATTATTGTAACTGTATCACCCTGTTTGATATCCGCGGCATTCGCCTCATCTGTATCAATATGCATTTCCAGCGTAAAGCTGGGATTCACACGAATGACGACATGATTAAAAATTGTACCGCGTTCATTATCTGCCTTTACAGATACCACATCGCCGTTTTTCAGTCCCGCCGCTTCCGCGTCCTTCGGGGACATATGAATGTGGCGCATGGCGATAATGCAGCCTTCCTTCAGATACAGCGCGCCCTTTGGACCTACAAGAGCAATCGGAGCGCTTCCGGCAACATTTCCGGATTCCCGGATCGGCGCCTTTATCCCCAGTGTTCTTGCATCTGTAGCGGAAATCTCCACCTGTGTCTGTTTTCTGACAGGACCGAGAATGCGTACATTCTCAATGGCACGAAGCTTAAGTCCTACAATGGTAACCTGCTCGTTAGACGCGAACTGGCCGCCCATCAGGTCTTTCTTTTTGGTCAGCTGATATCCCTTTCCGAAGAGCACCTCTACGTGCTCCTGCGTCAGGTGGACATGTCTGGCAGATACGCCTACCGGAACCAGAAAGCCTTTCGGCTGCGGCTGGCTCTGGGCCTGATTAATTGCCTCCATTACCATCCTGGTAATGCTTTCTACCTGTGAAATATCCAAGACAAATCCTCCAAAATACTGCCGTAAAATCCGGCATTTCATCTGTTATCATGAAAAGCGGCATCCGCCGCTCTGCTGAAACAGCCTGTCCCCGTCCCTGCCGGAAAGCAGAACCGGGGCAGGCCAATGGCACAGCTTACTTATTTGTTCAGATGAGGAAGAATCATCTCTACATCCTGATGCGGTCTCGGAATTACATGAGTGGCGATCAGCTCTCCCAGTCTGGAAGCATTATTTCCGCCTGCCTCTACCGCAGATTTAACAGCTCCTACATCACCGCGAACCATAACGGTTACCAGTCCGGATCCGATTCTCTCGGTTCCGATCAGGGAAACGTTTGCAGCCTTGCACATAGCATCTGCTGCCTCGATCGCCGCTACCAGTCCTCTAGTTTCAACCATTCCTAATGCTTCCTGTGTCATTTTTCTTTCCTCCTTGAAAGTTGTGGCTCCGGAATCCTGCGCCTTCGCCGTATGATTTTCTGCTGACTTTACAGTTGTAGTTACTTTTACAGCTTCTTTCTTCGCTGCAGCCTGCGCAGGAGCTTTCGGCGCCTGGCCGGCATCGGCACTGCCGACTCTTGTCTTTCTTACTTCCGCCATGCGTAATCCCCCACTGTTCTCCATCTGCTTGCGCTTAATTGAACCATCTTCACGATTTCTTCATGGGGGTTCGCTATGACCGCCTTACAGACGGGCTTTTTTATTGCCTTCGTGTCCGCCGCCTCTACTGCTTCCTTCACAGCAGATACATCCCCCTCTATGATCAGTGTGACAAGCCTTCCTCCCAGCTTTCTTTCCCAGGAGGCCAGCCGCACATCGGCGGCCTTGCACATGATATCGAGGGCGTCCATGGCGGCAACCACTCCGGTTATTTCAACAAAGCCATATGCGCTGCCCATGGTACTCTCCTGAAATTACTCTAAGTTCTTTGGAAGGATCATCTCTACATCCTGATGCGGTCTTGGGATGACATGGGTGGCAACCAGCTCTCCCAGCCTGGATGCAGCCGCGCTTCCGGCCTCTACGGCAGCTTTTGTAGCGCCGACATCGCCACGAACCATAACGGTAACCAGCCCGGATCCGATTTTCTCGGTTCCGATCAGATGAACCTCGGCGGCCTTTGTCATTGCATCGGCGGCCTCAATCGCGGCGGTCAGACCTCTGGTCTCGATCATTCCTAATGCTTCCTGTGCCATTTCTTTTTCCTCCTGAAAAAATAACTTCACTTAAAATTTATCGAGAGCACTGATTTTCAGCATTTTTTCTACCCCCGGATCATCCGGATTGGGAATCACATAATGCTGAACGACTCCGCTGACGGTTTCGGCGGCTTTTATCCCCGCCTCCATGGCTGCCTCCACCTCCGAGACATTGCCGCGGAATTTAATGGTTACCAGAAGCGGAACCGGAAGCTCGTCGGCATGCGCCGGCTTGTTTTTGTCAAACACTTCCAGTGTTACATTTGCTGCCTTGCAGCCTGCATCCGCAGCCACAAACGCGCATGTAAGACCATATACCTCCAGTATTCCGACAGCCCTGGCCATCCTTTGCTCTCCTCTCCGTCAGCTTACGCCGTTTCCGGCTGCAATCAGTGATTATTGGTATTTCCGTCCAGCGGAACATTTGTTACGGCAACCTTCAGACCCTTCTGGGCAAGAGCAAACTCATGTGCCTCGTTGATCTTATCCAGCGGGAAGGCATCGGTGATCAGATCCGTTACCGGAATTCCGATTTCCTTTGCTCTCCTCAGGAAGTCAAAGGTGGTTGCATAATCTCTAAGCGTGTAGACCCAGGATCCGACCAGGTTGATCTCCTTGGAGCAGAGATCAAAGTGCGGATTAATCGTTGCGTCCCCGTTGTTGATGAAGAAGCCCAGCTCGCAGAGACCGCCGCCATTGCGGACGAAATGGTAAATATTGGAATGGGCTACCGGGGAACCTGTGCACTGGAACGCAAAATCCGCCAGATGTCCGTCAAAGGTATCGGCAACTGCCTTTGCCAGATTGTCAATTCCCTTGTACTGCATGAAGTTTACGGTGTGTGTCGCGCCGAATTTCTTTGAAAACTCCAGTCTGGCGTCATTTCCGTCTACCGTTGTGATATTCTCGATGCCCATCGTACGAAGTACGGCCACGCAGAGAAGTCCGATCGGTCCGACGCCCTGTACAACCACGCGGCTGTTGAAGCGGAGAATTCCGGTTGTCTTTGCTCTTTCTACGGCATGAACCAGAACGGCAGCCGGCTCAATAATGATCCGGGACTTCAGATCCATATCGCTTACGTTGAAGAATGTAGTCCCTCTGGATCCCTTCAGGAAAATGTAATCGGAGAACCATCCGTTCAAATGTGTCTCGTCATCCGGAATCAGTCCGTATACATCCGCGGCGCCGACATTCTTTTTGTTCAGGTCGAACATGGTAATATCCGGATCATCCTGGAACATCATGCAGGTAACAACCTTGTCGCCGACCTTTACCGGCTTTCCGGCACTGTCCTTCGTAACATTCTTTCCTAGTTTTACAATCTCTCCGGTTCCCTCATGTCCCAGCGCAACCGGGATCAGGCCAAAGGGATCTTTTTTAAATTCGTGCTGGTCTGTTCCGCAGATTCCTGTTCCCTCTACTCGAACCAGGATGTCATCATCACCAACCTCCGGGATCGGAAATTCTTTTACATCATAGTGACCCAGAGCAGTCAGCATGGCAACATGAGCGGTCTTCGGAACCTGCCCCGCCGGTGCGGAAGCGGACGCCGGAGCTGCAGCGGCTGTACCGGTCATCCCGGCCAGTACCTGCTTTACAATCTCCTCAATATTTGCTGAATTCATTTCCATTTTGTTCTTCCTCCTGCTTTACCGGATGCAAAGACTGTCTACCATTACGCAGCGTCTCTTCTTCGTAAATGTCTCCGCGCTGGTCAGTCCCTCGCCGGTTCTGCTGGCAATGGTAAAGGTCGGGAATCCTTCTCCGCCGAAGCCGAGAGCCGCGTAGGAAGGTCCGTTCTTTACCAGAATTGCCGTATCCATTGCCTTTGCGTATTTCGTAATGCGGGTTACATCGTGAGAATGGATATGCGCGGAGTGGCGGTTGCCATGCTCCAGCCACAGAGCCTTCTCCAGAGCATCATCAAAATCCGACGCGCGGACAATACCCAGAATAGGCATCATCAGCTC
>CACVSR010000057.1:0-1073 GCA_902756775.1 uncultured Lachnospiraceae bacterium
CACAACACAGAACCGGAAGAAGCTTTTAATGAAGTTTCTTCTATTATGGAGCGTTTTCAAAAATGGGAAAGCGATCTGAAGAACTGCTGCAATTCTAAAAATGGTTTAAAGGAAATGCTGCGTAACAGTGCCTGGATTTTGCAAAATCCTGCGTTTATCTATGCTCCGGACGGGAGAGCTCTGGCTATCTCACCGGATTACCCTGCCTCCATTCACTGGCACTGGGCAGAGATTCTGAAGAATAATGGGCTTACTGAAGAACGTATGGAAAAACTTCAGGAAAGCATTGACCTGACAAATGTTTTTCTTGACAGAGAACCAACCACCAGAAATTCTCACATGGGAAACTATCAGTACATGCACTGCAGCCTTGTTGTTAACAATTATATGGCTGGACATCTGGTTATTTTCAGCATGTTAAAGCCCTTTGAAAAAGGACTTCCCTGGCTGGTTTCTATACTGGTTCAGTACATGCAGCAATATATGTACCAACATACCGATATATTCAGTCCGACTTCTCGAATCGGTGAACTGATTTCCGCATTGATTGACGGACGCCCCTGTTCTGAAAAAAGTTTGCAGTTATTCCAAAAAATTCTGGGATGGAAAATCGACAGTGATCTATTTCGTTTCTATCTACTGAAAGAAAATGTAACAGGCGAACCAGTGCTGACTGCAGGCAGCTATCTCCGTCTTTCCGGCTGTCTTCGCAATGCTGCCATATTCAGAGAAGATCGCTTTCTTGTGATTCTATGCAACATACAAAATAGTTTTGCCTCGGAGCAAAGTATTGAAACTGAACTTCAGACAATAGGCAAAAAATTTCACTGCGGAATCAGTATGCCCTTTCGGGGCATGCATAATCTTCGCCCTTATTTCCGACAGGCACATATGGAACTTGCACGCTGTGAAGAAAATGGGGTGTTTCGCTCTTACGCGAAAGATCACATAGGAAGCTATATCCATACCTTATTCGATCAAAATAAGCTTTCCGGAACTTATCTCAGACCCGAAATCTCCAGGCTTCGCTGTTATGATAAGGAAAATCATACACATTATTACGAAACACTGCG
>CACVSR010000057.1:1134-22723 GCA_902756775.1 uncultured Lachnospiraceae bacterium
ATCATACCTCTTCATGAAATTGATCTATTATCCAGCAGCCATGATCTTAGGAAAATCAATGAATTTTTTTATACTTTTCTCTACTACGACAGCTAACCGCGAGATATACCCGAATCTGGATATATCTCCCTCTTTCGATTGCTCTACGTTTTTGCACAATAAAAGTTATCTTTTATTCTAATCTGCACCTTTCTCTTTGCCCCATTCTCTTTTACCATAATAATCAGAAAACTCCTGTACAGGAACTAAAAATGGAATTTATTGCATTATAGAAAAGAACGCAAGTATTCAGGAGGTATTGTTATGGGAATTTACGAAGAACGTCTGGAACGTATTGAAGCAGCTGTGGCACTGGAACCGGTGGATAAAGTCCCGGTTATTTCCGGGCTTGCTGCTGTCGCCGCGCCAATGACACACACTAATGTTTCTGATTTTCTCAAGGACATGGAATTAAACTGCACCTGTAATATAGAAGCAACAAAAATGTTAGGAAACGTTGATGGCGTCCAGACAACCCTTTCTTCTCCAGAAGGACTTCCGACCCTCTGGCTGTCTAATATAGGTGTACCAGGAGAGGATATTCCGGATAATCAGCTTTGGCAGGTTAAAGAAAAGGAGCTAATGACCCAGGAGGATTATGATATTATTCTGCGGGACGGTTTTGAGCCATGGTACCTGAAGTTTATGAAAGAAAAGCTCCGCGATCCGCTCACCAGAATGAAACCGATAGCTGCCTATGGACCTACCGCTAAAAAACGTTTTGAAGAAGCCGGTTATGTCGTTATTAAAAACAGTTCACTGCTTACTCCCTTTGAAATGCTCTGTGGCGGTCGTTCTCTTGAAGCATTTTTGATTGACGATCTGATGGAAATCCCGGAAAAAGTGGATGCTGTATTTTCTGTCATACACCATTACAACATGAACCGGTATCAAAAACTATTTGAATCTCCGTCAAAACCGTACGGCGTATGGATCGGCGGATGGAGGGGCACTCCTGAAACACTGAATCCTTCTATGTTTCAGCGCTTCAACTGGAAATACTTTCGAGAACTTATTGATCTTTGTATTCAGTACCATGTACTTCCTATTCTGCATCTTGATGCCTGTTGGGATCTTGGTCTTTCTTATTTCAAAGACATTACCCCCAAAAAAGCAGTCATGGCACTGGATGGAAAAACAGATATTCATAAGGCAAAAGAAGTCGTCGGAAACACTATGTGCATTATGGGAGATGTACCTGCTTCAATGATCGCTTTCTCCAAACCTCAGGATATCTATGATTATACCATGAACCTGATCCGCACTGTTGGTCCGAGAGGATACATGGTATGTTCTGGCTGCGATATTCCTTTTAACGGAAAAGTAGAAAACATGCAGATGATGGCAAAAGCTGCAGACGATGCTGCCAACAAATGAAAGGATGGTGAAATAAATGAAAGCATCTGCCAGAAAATCGATTACCGGTCTTATCCTGTGCGCTATCCTGATTACCATGGCAGAGATAATTCCTCTCGCAGACGGCGTGACAAGAGTCGGCCTTCTGTCCCTGGCCGTATTCTTTGGCACAATCCTGATGTGGATTCTTAACTCGCTCCCTATGTGTGTTACTGCTTTTCTGATGATGTTCCTTATGCCCGCCTTAGGTGTAATGAAACTTGAGGATGTTTATTCATCCTTTGGCGGAACAGCGTTCTTCTTCGCTATAGCAACCTTTGTATTATCCTTTGCATTGGAAAAAACATCGGTTCCTCTCCGAATCTGCAACATCCTGACTCGCTGGGCAAAAGGAAATCCGGGAAAGCTTGTAATTGCCATCATGTTCGCCTGCGGACTGACATCCGGTATAATGTCCAATCTGTCTACCTGTATTATATACTTGAATCTGGGGCTGGCTCTCCTGAAAGCCAACAATTGTGAGCCCGGAAAATCCAATCTGGGAAAATGCCTGATGATTGGAATTCCCTGTGCCGCAGGTGTCGGAGGTCTGATCACACCAGCTGGAACTCCTGGAAATCTTTTGATTATACAGCTTCTGGAGACTCAGGGAATCACCATGTCTTTCCTGCAATGGGTTCTTTTCTTTGCCCCACTGGCTCTTATATGTATACTGATCGGCTCAGTCTGGCTAGTACATATATATAAACCGGAATTCATCACATCCGAAGCCATAGAGACACTGCAGGAAAATCTTCAGAAAAGCGGTAATCTGAAAACGAATGAAAAAAAGACTATTATTATCATTGCCGCTATGCTTATTTGCTGGCTTTTGGGCACTTGGATTCCCATTCTGAATGTCACGGTTGTTGCCGTAGTCGGAATGTCTATATTATTTTTTCCCGGCATTGCCGTTTTGGATTGGAAAACTGCTGCCGCAAAAATCAACTGGGATCTCTGCCTGACCATCGGTTCTGTCGGAGTTCTGATCGGCGGAATGACCTCCACAGGGATTATGGACTGGATTGTTGAACGTCTATTCAACGGCATTTCTGGCTGGAGCCTGATCCCCATGTTCTTTGTTCTGGGACTGGTGATTTGTATCATCCGTGCTTTTATCCCAACTGCTCCTGCCATCGTTGCACTTTTTGGAGCACCACTATTGTCATTGGTTGCAGTAAGCGGAGCAACCCCCGCCGTGCTTCTGGCGCTTCCGGCTTTCTGGTCCTGCGCCCCCATGCTTCTCTGGATTGAACCCATTTATTTGTTCAGCTATGGCTATGGCTATTACAAGCCACTTGACCTGTTAAAGTACGGTGTTCTTCCTTCTCTGTGTATGTGCGGAATTATGGCTTTTCTCCCATATTATTCTAGACTGTTTGGATTATAGAGAGGATGTTCTTAAAGAAAGAATGAAAACAATATTAACAGACTGTTTTACCGGCGCCACAGGTGCCGGTAAAACTTCACTGATCCAGTCCATACAGCAAGGTTCCATTATTCAAAAACGAACTGTATTATTTTTAAATGAGGAAGGCCGCATAGCCTATTCTGCTGCTAATTCGGACTTCCTGCAGATCTATCCCATCCTCGGCGGATGCATCTGCTGCGACGGCCAAACGGAGCTTATTCATTTCATGCAGAAATCCATGGAAGAAGATACTCCGGAACGTTTTATTGTTGAACTCTGCGGAGCCGGAAGAATGAAAGACCTTCTTCCCCTTCTCTGCCTCAGCCCCGGCTGTGGTCCCGGACTATTCTGTCACATTCTGAATATGCAGGTTTTTCCTGCCCGCATGCACATCATGGGAAACTTGCTCTGGAATCAGATTGCCGAGGCTCCGGTAATAATAATGAACCGGTGCAATACCCTGGAACCCGGACAACTTATATCTTGCCTGCAGTCTATCCGGAAGCACAACAGCCATGCACTGCTGCTTCCTTTAAATGAAAGAAATTATGCAGATACCAGGATTCTTGATATGGATCGTTATCAACAGATCTGCCCTGAATATCCGGATTATTTTACTCCAGCTGGAAAGCTGAATGATAAAGCACTGCGTTCCTTCTCCCAAAATCAGCTCAATTCTGTACCCGCAGTCTCCAGGCAGTCAACAAAACGAAAAATAAAAATTATCCCTCCCCAAGCGTCAGTACCATCTGTCCGGTGACCCAACGTTTCTGCAGAGCATCGTGCACTTCATCCTCTGGCATGGAACCGCCGATCAGAAAGGGAGAGGTGGGATCGTGTCTTTTCATTCTTGCCCGGACAAGTTCCATGTCCTGGTTGGCATAGCAGTAGAGGCATCCGTGGCCGCAGCTGTTATAGGCGCCGATATCATTTCCGATCAGGCAGCTGCATCCCGGCCTTGCCTGCGGCGCTGCGGACGAGGGAATGCAGAATTCCTCTCCAATCGCCTGTTCCAGAACCTGTTTCGTCATACAGCCGGAGCAGTCAAACCCAAATACTTTCAGGTCTTCTCCTTCCAGGCAGGTCCGCATCTTCATGTGATAAGACGCACCGATTTCAGAAAACACTTTTCCTATTTTAAGTCTCTCGGATTGTGTGACTTCTCTTGCTTCCGGAAAGTTCCGCTTTGTTTTTTCGTACAGATCCAGAAAGCTGATGACAACCTGATGGGTATAGCCCTGCAGCATTCCGCACATCCGCCGGAACGCCCGGATATGGAAATCTACCGAATATTGATCCGTGACCAGGATCGGATCGTAGCGCCAGCCGACACAGCGGGGAGACACCATTTCAGACAGGCGCTGAAATGACCGGATGACCGCATCTGCCTCCGGTACATGCGGTTCTATGTCCTTTCCGTAGGGTGTAATGGTTACAAACCAGAACTGCCGATAGGCAGAAAGCTCCTGCAGCCTGTCCAGCATCGGCGCCGGGTTTTTGGTGCAGAAGCACAGAAGATCCACCACATCCGGGTTCAGTCTGTAACGGGTCACTTTCGTTTCAAAATAAGGATTGCGCACACAGACATAGCCCTCACGGATACGGTTGTAAAACCATCTGCTGTAAAAAGCCGGTATATCCGTCCGCTGTCCTGTATTTATAATCATACATATCCTCTTTTCTATCCGACTCCGCCCAGATTCTTAAATCCCGCCGCTGGCGCAGACAGGTTGCCCTGGGGAAAGCGACCGCACAATTTTCTTTTTATTATACCGGAATCTTCCCACTGTGGTACACTGAATGTGTCGTCCGGATCTGACGTATGACAACACATATATATCATATGTATCCATTTGCGAACTGTCATACGCGCGCAGCAATACAAACGATTATAGGGTTTTTACTGCAAGAGAATGGACGCAGCTGCAAAAAATAGTCCTTATTATACCACTAAATTATTTTTCACAAGGAGGTATTGCAATGTGTACCGCTGCTGTTTACGCAACCAAAAATCATTACTTCGGGCGGAATCTGGATCTGGAGTTTTCCTACCACGAGACGGTGACAATTACTCCCAGAAACAAGGTTCTTCCTATGCGACACATGGATGACATGGTTTCGCATTATGCCATGATCGGTATGGCCTTTGTCGTTTCCGGCTACCCGCTGTATTACGATGCGACAAATGAAAAAGGGCTCAGCATGGCCGGTCTTAATTTTCCGGGCAACGCCTGCTACCGTCCGGTTACCGAGGGAAAGGACAATGTGGCTTCCTTTGAATTTATTTCATGGATTCTGGGAAAATGCGCGACTGTAAAGGAGGCGCGCGGACTTCTGGAACGAATCAGCCTGACCGACGACGCTTTTGCCAAAGAACTGCCCCCGTCCCCACTTCACTGGATGATTGCGGATCCGACAGAAACCATCGTTTTTGAGCAGACATCAGAGGGAGGAAAGATATACGACAATCCCGTCGGCGTGATGACAAACAACCCGACCTTTGACTACCAGCTGACTCACCTGCAGGATTATATGAACGCTTCTGCTTCCCTGCCGGAGAACCGACTGATTCCCGGAATGAATATGAATCCTTACAGCCGCGGTATGGGCGGGATGGGTATCCCCGGAGATCTCTCCTCCGCCTCCCGTTTTGTAAAGGTGGCTTTTACGAAAATGAATTCTCTGTCCGGAAGCAGCGAGGAGGAAAGCATCGGGCAGTTTTTCAAGATTCTGGGTTCTGTAGAACAGCAGAAAGGCTGCTGTCGCCTGGGTAAAGACGAAAAGGGAAATGATCTCTGCGAATATACGATTTACAGCTCCTGCTGCAATATGGAAAAGGGGATTTACTACTACACCACCTACGAAAACAGCCAGATTACCGGTGTGGACATGCACCATGAAAACCTGGACGGCACAGAGCTTGTCACCTACGAGCTGGAAAAACAGGAGCAGATCCGCATGATGAACTGAGATGCATTGATACCCGGACAGGCTATTTCGACGGCTGCCAGACGGCAGCCGTTGTACAAAGAGAACCATTGGCGGACTGTTCCGGCAGCAGCCGGATGACGGCCGCTTAACCGGCGGAACCAACGGGCTCTTCTTCCGGTACTTCTGTGATTGTGCCGCCTCCGACGACGACATCTCCGTCGTACAGGACAAGGGCCTGTCCTACGGTCAGTGCACGCTGTGGTTCATCGAATACCAGACGGATTTTTCCGTCTTTCAGCGGACAGACCGTAGCCGGCTGCTCCTTCTGGCGGTATCTTGCTTTTGCGGCCACACGCATCGGCCCGGACAGCTCCGGAATGGAAATCCAGTTCATGTCATCCGCGATCAGCGTGCGGGAGAAGAGTGCCTGGCCGGGGCCTACCGTGACGGTGTTGTTTTTCATATCCTTGCGGCAGACATACACATGCTCGCCCATGGCCAGATGCAGTCCCCGCCTCTGTCCGATGGTATACCCGATGGCGCCCTGGTGGGTTCCGATTTTGTTTCCCTGCAGATCCAGAAAATCTCCCGGAGCGTGTGCTTTTCCGGTGTAATTTTCGATAAATTCGACGTAATCTCCGTCCGGGACAAAGCAGATATCCTGGCTGTCATGTTTATCGGCATTAACAAATTTCAGGGCTCCGGCAATTTTCCGCACCTCTGTCTTCCGAAGTTCTCCCAGCGGAAACTGCGTGTGCGCCAGCTGATCCTGTGTGAGGGAGTACAGGACATAGCTCTGATCCTTGGTGGAATCCACCGCCTTCTTCAGCAGCCAGCGGCCTGTGGTTTCCTCTCTCTCAATCCGCGCATAATGGCCTGTCACAATATAATCGTAGCCGTTCTCATGCGCAAATTCCATCAGCTTGTCGAACTTCATGTAACGATTACAGTCGATACACGGATTGGGTGTCCCGCCTTCCTCGTAGACGCGGATAAACTTCTGAATGATCTTTTCATTGAAGTCGTCCATCATATTGATGACGCCATAGGGAATCCCTATTTCCTCCGCCACCATGGCCGCATCTTCCACATCCTTCGCAGAACAGCAGGTATGCGCACCCTCTCTGTGAATTTCTCCGTTGGAAAACAGGCGCATGGTCGTACCCATGCACTGATATCCCTTCTGATGCATGATGTAGGCCGCAACCGAGCTGTCCACGCCTCCACTCATGGCAATCAGCGCTGTCTTTCCGGAACGATTCTCCTTTTCCATATGATCCATCCATTCAACCTCTCAAAAACCGGCATGCCCCACTGCCGGGGCAGAAAAAATGAAAAGCCAACAACTCAGAAAAAGCCTTTACGCATGCCCCACTGACAGGACAGTATAAATGATTCCCCTATCCGGCAGGAGTCACACCGGATAAAATTCTGCTGTAAGCGGCGAAAATCCGATGCAAAGCTGTTATGCTTCTGCCAGAATATATTTCTTCAGTTCCTGATATATTTTTTCCTCATCCGGCGGGCAGCCCGGAACACTGAACGCAAAATTCTTTGTGCACCTCCCGATTCCGAGCTTTCCTGTTTTCCCCTGATGTCCCTGGCCGATAGCAATTTTATCTTTCAGCTGGTCCAGCAGCCCTTCCTCTTTTAAGCGGTACAGAGCCGGGATCAGGCTCCCGTAACAGGCACTGCAGGAATCCACTTCTTCCACGGCATAGGCGACATCCAAAACCCGGCGGGAAGCCACGTTTTTCTCTTCCTGTTCTTCTTCACTGCCGCCGTTCAGACGGATAATCTCTGCCTTTTTCAGGTCTGCCGTCCCCGTGCCAAGCTTTTCCGCCATGCCGATATAAGGCACATCCGCTGCCGACAGTCCGAGAAGGGCACAGGCATAGCTGTCCGTAAGAACCGGGTCGCGGGACGCCATGACGCAGTTCCGGACAAGCGGGTTTCCGCCTTCCTCAAAATCCGGATCTCCGCAGATATGATCCACAACAATAAAGTTCTGTCGGATGCCCGCGGACAGATGGGCAATGGGTTTGTGCAGACCCATTCGGTGGAATCTGCGTTTTTCCGAATCCGGAAGCAGTCCTTTCATATTTTTCAGCGCGCAGGTCATTTTTGTCTGACAGTGTCCCTTCAGCACCGGAACATTAATCCAGAAATCCACCTCGTTTACAATATCCGTAAGATTCAGCTCCAGGCCTCCGCAGTCAGCCGTGTGAAAGGGCAGCTTTTTTGTGTCCTTAAACTCCACGCCATAGTGCTCCGAAAGCTCCCGGTACCCGCAATATTCCAGGGCTTCCGATGTTTTATCTCCCACCCAGGATCCCTCTGCCATGACCAGATGGGAAAAGCCGTGTTCCTGCAGATACTCCAGAATTCCCGCAACGATCTCCGGATGTGTCGTAGCTCCAAAATCCGCCGGAGTCGGACACACCAGATTGGGCTTAATGCCGATGCGCAGATTTCTGTCTGAAATCAGAGCCGCCAGGTCTGTCTTTTCCAGCAGCTCCATGGTCATTGTTTTATATTCGGTACCATATATTTTCCAGATCTGATTTTTTCTGATCATCTCTTCCCTCTTTCCAGCCCTGTCGGCTTCCCTCTTCGCCCGGTGACCGCGCAAGGCGAAATCCGGCGTTCCCCTCGATCCGAAAGCCGCAAAACAAAATCCGTTATCCGAAATGCAGCATGCAGATGTACTTCGTCGGCATAAAAGGAACCGATACGTTTGTTCCACGATTTTTTTATTATAACCCCATTGCCGGTGCCACGACAAATCCGGAATATGGTATACTGAGCGCAGACCTCTGTATCTGCAATTTCTTTTCACGGCTTTTAAAATCAGCGGAAGAGAATTTGCAGAGAATTTGCATGTATCATGAAACCCCGCCTGGTAAAAAAGGAGTGAAAATAATGAAAAAAGCTGCTTCTGCCGCCGCTCTTGTTCTGACGGCTGTTCTGATCGGAACCGGTACCTTCTCCGGATGCGGTGCGCGCGCGGCCGCAACTTCGTCGTCTGCTGCTGAAACCGGTGCGGCATCTACCGACTCATCCGCCGTACAGGAATTACCTGCGAAAGCCTCTGCTTCTGCAGACAGCACAGATAAAACATCCTCAGTCTCTGCAGGCAGCGCCGGAACAGAGACAATATCCTCTGCTTCTGCGGAACCGTCATCTGAGAAGATAAAAGAAAGTTCCACGCAGATTCCGAACCCCTGGACAGAGACCTCTTCCCTGGAGGAAGCTGCTGCAGGATCCGGCGTAGATTTTACGCCCCCGATCGACGCGGCTCTTTCCTGCTATGATGGTCTTACCCTGCAGACATACCGTTACATGGACGGAACTGTTGAAGCGGACTACACCAACGGAAGCGACACCCTGATCATCCGGAAATCCACGGACACAGAGGGGCAGGCTCTGTCCGGCGATTACAGTGAATACTCCTCCACCTGGGAATATTCCATGAAGGGGCTGCTTGTTACCTGCCGGGGCGACGGAAGCCGTATGAACGAAGCCACCTTTAGCGTAGATTCTTACCATTATGCGGTTTCCTGTGACACAGGAGAAGAAGGTAAGGGAATTACAGAGAACGACCTGACTTCTCTTCTGATGGGAATGTCCTGAAAGAGTACGAAACCAATACCGGCCGGAATTTATATTTTTGTGCCCAAATCATCGCGTTTACGCGAAAATAAGAAAGTTAATCAGCAGCGCCGCCGCCAGAATAACAGGAAAACGGATCAGCCAGAAAAGGGCTGCCTTCTTCCCGTCTATGGGTACATTGCCGACCGCCTTCCCGGTCTGCCCGTTCATGGAAAACAGGTAATCTTTTCCCTTGTATTTTGTATAAAGCAGATAAACCGGCATCAGGACATAGCGGGAATGCATGCTTTCTTCCCCTCCCTGCACACCGGTGCTGCTGCCGGTCACGGTCACGGTGCTGTACCCTGTTACGGTACTGCGAAGCATTTCCACCGTGGTCTGCCCCGCCCTCTTCAGGGCACGGCCGCTGCAGAACGAGGCGTCCTCATCGTAGCGTTCCGCGAAGAACCCCGGCATATAGGCCATTTTAAACGGCGCAAAATCCTTATAATCAAACGGCTCTATGCTGTCTACCGCCTCATCCGGCATTTTAGATGAAGCGTCAACCGGGAGACTTTGAATCTGAAGCGTCCCTTCTCTCTCAATCTCAAATACATCGTGCTTTGTATAGATATAATTGCTGTCGGAATAGGAACTGACGCGTTCGCCGGTTCCGTGAAGATGTCCTTCCATTGGCATATCGTAGAGCCAGAACGGGACATAGACCCCTTTGATTTTCTGAATATGGGCATCCGTATAAAAATCCCGCGGGGTAAAGGGTCTGGACTTCAGGTACTGTGTATAAAGCCCTTTGATTTCCTCCCTGCTGATTCGGAACGGAATAATGGCATCCGGATGGAACTGTGTGTCCAGGTTTTCTTCCAGAATGACCGGATTTCCACAGAACGCGCAGGAGGTGGCCACTGTCGTTTTGTCTGTAATCACCTCTGCCCCGCAGACAGAGCATTTATAGACACGCAGATCCTCGGGGTGCACCTCCGTGTCATCCGTTGATCTGGTCTGGCCGTTTTCCGCGGCACTGGCTCCCTTCTCATAGGTTTTATTCCGGATATCCTGCTGTGACTTCTCCTCCTTCTGTTCAAAAACAGAAAGATCAAATTCCGAACCGCAGTAGGGACACTTCAGCTTCTGACTGGCCGGATCCCAGTTCAGCTCGCCTCCGCAATTCAGACATTTATAGGTCTGGTTTGCCATATCTGCCTGCCTTCCTCTGTATTAATCAGAAATGACCGCCGCCTCCGCTGTGACTGGTTCCGCTGCCACGAATCCGGGCGGACATACGCCGCCGCCTCTGCGGACACATGCTGCTCCTTATGCTTTGCCGCTGCCGACCTGTACCAGAAGAACATAATCAGCACCGCCACCCCGATGGAGATCAGTGTCCACATGACATAGCTGCCGGATTTCGGGTTCCTGCCGTACCAGTAATCCGCCTGATCCACAAAGGTAAATGGCGCCTGCGCGTAATTTCCCTGCGCCAGTTCCTCTTCGACGGCCTCCTGCAGCTTTGCCTGCTTCTGATCCGTAAAAGCCTGAAGCGCCTGATCCCCCATAATGTCAATATAATAATACCGGAGATCCATATCGACCAGGAGTCCGATGGAATCAGAACCCGCGCCGAAATTCTGCTCATTGAAATTTTCCAGATAAGTCCGGTCATCCTCCTCTGTGTGGTTTTCTCCGATCTGCGGATCGCCCGCCGACACAAAGAAAATATTGCAGTCATATTTTTTGGCAAATTCTCCGCATGCCTCTGCCAGCTGATCCGCCTCCTCCTGCGTCAGAAGTCCCTGCTGGTCTGTCACATAAGCAGGGCTTCCGGAGGCGTCCGCAAACACCGGGACATCTGCTGCTCCGAAGGCCGGAAGTACCGCTGCCGCCAGAAGCAGAAGCAACAGAAGACAGCGCGTGATGGCTGATCTCCCTGTTTTTCGTCCGGCTTTTCGTTTTCTCTGGTCATTTTTCATGGCGTTTCTCCGAAATCTGTGGAATACACTGAACCCGTGAAGGAATCCCATACATGAAGAGTATGTCCGCCTGGCGAAGCCGCATATGTGTCCCTTACAAACTTAACTATATGGGAACATTCCGGCTATGGCAAGCCTGTTTCCACCGTTTCAGGAATGTCCTCTTGGCACCTTTGCCAGCAGGTCTCTTTCATAGGTCCGGTCCGCGATCATCAGCCGTATAAAGGTGTAAAGAAGAACCGGCACGCTGCCCCAGATAGCCCGGACGGAAAACGCCTCGCAAAGAAGCGTGGAAAAAATCCCTCCGGCCAGGAAAAACAGAATCATGGAGCCATGCATTTTCCACCGGAGATCTGCCTTGGGATCCTTGTCCCGGATGGCCTTGACCAGGTTGCTGCCTGTCTGCCGGATATGATTCGTCACAAAGGTGGTTGCCATGGGGATTCCCTCGTTCTGGCGGAAGGTGTTAAACTGCATGGAACAGATAAAATTCAGCGTGACCTGGCAGATCTGGTCCGGTGCGCTGGCGGGAAGTGCCCCCAGCAGAAGAACGACCGGAATTTCAAGGCCCACCAGAATGGTGTCCCAGCGCAGTATCCGGAGGCGTTTGACCTTTTTCGCCAGAAACTCCGACAAAATTGCCCCCATGAAATACGCGGAAATGGGGATAAGCAGGTACAGTGCCTTTTCCCAGTCCCTGCTTCCGATTGCCATGGACAGAAGCACAATATTTGCTGTCTGGGCGTTACAGAACACTCCCCCTCTGGCCATAAAGGTGTAGGCTCCGTAAAAGCCGCCCACCAGAATCAGCGACCAGAATACCCAGTGTTTTTCACACTCCAGAAAAAATTCCCGGTTTGTATCGTTTTGTGATAACGCTTCTGTATGATGTCTCATTTTTGCCTTTCCTCCGGTTCCGACGGCGCGGAAACTCATTGAAGCAGCCCGCCCGCGGATAGGGATGGGGTTCTGCTGATTTCCCACTCTCTTTTCCGCTCTCCGCAGGGAAACCTGCTCTACAAAGAAATATCCCGGATGGTCTGTTCTATCAGATTCTCAAATTTCTGTCCGGCCTTCCTCCCGGTCTCCTGAACCTCTTCATGGCTCAGCGGCTGATCCGGAAGAATACCGGCCGCCATATTGGTAATGCAGGAGATGCCGCATACCCGCAGCCCGCAGTGACGGGCGGCAATAGCTTCACAGACCGTACTCATGCCAACTGCGTCCGCCCCCAGACTCCGGAACATCCGGATTTCCGCCGGTGTTTCGTAGGCGGGACCGACTGTCTGCAGGTAGACGCCCTGCCGGAGGTCTATGCCCTGCATATTTGCTGAGGAAAGCACGGTTTCCCGCAGCTCCCGGTCATAGACGCATGTCATGTCCGTGAATCTGGAACCCAGCTCCTCCGTATTCGGGCCGATCAGCGGATCCGGAACAAACTGAGAGATATGATCGGTAATCAGCATCAGGTCTCCCGGACGGAACGTCTGGTTGATGCCTCCGGCCGCATTTGTCAGCAGAACTGCCTGCGCACCCAGAAGGCGCATCAGACGAACCGGCATGACCACCTTCTGCATAGGATATCCTTCATAATAATGAACTCTCCCATTCATGGCTGCCACCCGGCGCCCCGCTATTTTTCCGAAAAGAAAGCTTCCGTCATGCCCGGCAACCGTAGAGACCGGAAAGCCCGCAATCTCCCGGTAATCAATTCTGCACTCGACTTCCATGCTTTCCGCCAGACTTCCCAGCCCGGAACCCAGTGTCAGACCGATTTCCGGAACAAAATCCGTTTTGCTGCGCACAGAAGCAAGCGCTGCCATTAATTCTTCATAACTTTTGTCTTCCATCCTGACATTCTCCTTTGTTTCAGACCGTTCTGTGACCGGAATAAAAGCTGTATGGCGGCGATGTAACAGGAATCCCCGTCATCCCTGTACCTCCGGTCAGCATGCGCTGTCTCCGTTGGCAATCCAGGCAGTTGTCCCGGTCTCCGCCGGATTTTGCTTCACGGGAAAAGAATCCTGCGGATTTCCTCCAGATTATCTGCAAAGCTTATTCCCCCCTGCCGTTCCGGGGAAGACAGCCCCATCTCTATCATATGCCTCAAAAGCCGCTTCAGATCGTTGTAATATCCGTTCAGATTGTACAGAATACACGGCGCATCCAGATGCCCCAGAGATACGGCGGACATGACCTCCGCAATTTCCTCCAGCGTCCCGGTTCCGCCCGGAAACGCCAGGAACGCGTCTCCCAGCTCGATCATCTTTGCTTTCCGCTCGGCCATGTTTTTGGTGACAATCAGTTCTGTAATTTCATCATACTGATATTCGGACGCGACAAAAAACTCCGGCTCCACACCTGTCACCGCGCCGCCCGCGGCCAGGACGCTCTGCGCCAGCTCGCCCATCAGACCGGATCGGGAGCCTCCGTATACAAGAGCATTTCCGCTCTCTCCGATCCATGTTCCCAGCTCACGCACCGCTCTGGAAAGGGACGGGTCTTTTCCCTTATTCGCGCCAAGATATACTGTAATATTCATGTCATTCGCACCCTTCTGCCGGATGATCCGTCCACAATGATTCTATGCCGATGGCACCAGGGTCAAAAGGCTGTCACCTGATTGCGCCTGCATAAATCGTGGCATCATTTGGAATCAGAAAACACAATAAATAGCAGCAAGGCGCCGGAGCTGTTTTTCAGCCCTCCAGCGCCTCCGGATCTCTTTCCTTTTTGGTGTCCTGTCCGGTAAGAACCCATTGTCCATCTTCCAGCGTCAGCTCAAACCACGCGCAGTTTCCGACCGGGTTTTTCCAGAACCTGCGGTAATCAATCTGATGCAGATGCGTCAGCATAGCACGGATAGTCCCGCCGTGCGTAGACACCAGGGCGGATTCCGCACTCTGCTGCTTCATATCTTCCAGAAAACTGCTGACTCTTGCAAGCAGCTGCACGCCGCTTTCCATTCCCGGACCCGGATAATAATGTCCGAAATCCTCCATCATGGCTCTGTATTTGGACGGATCCATGTGATCCCATGTCATCCCCTCCAGCGGTCCGAAGTTCATCTCCAGCAGCCGGCTGTCCAGAATGATCTCACTCTGCGGACGCCCCGAAACCAGAACTGCCGTCCGGACTGCCCGGTTCAGGGGACTGGAATAAACAAGCTCATAAGAGAATCCCAGCCGTGCGAACTCCCGGCGGGCCTGTCTGGCCTGCTCCATGCCGTTTTCGGTAAGCCCCGCTTCCGGAGTATCAATCTGTCCCTGAAAGCGTCCGCCTTCCACATTGATGCTTGTCTCTCCGTGACGGAGAAAATATAATCTGTGCATGATTGTTCCTCCACTGCCGCGGCAGTACGGCAGACCTGTTTTTCATTTTATTTATCCCCCAAAAGAGGAGACCGGCTGTGGCACTGCCGTCAGAACGTGGCGCACTCAGTGTGCCCCAGAGTGTTCAAAACGGCTTGTCCTGAAAACTGTTTCTCTGTATTTCTTTAGAACCTGGTAAAGCAAAAAGCCGAGGACTCCACATCCGACGACCTCTCCGATTCCCACCGTCAGCATCAGAAAAGGAATCGGCATCCGGATTCCGTACGCGTACCGCAGAACCAGCGGAACGACGACCGTGTTGGAAAGTATCGGCGGAAGTGTGCAGAGCACCGGGCTTTTTCTGCGCAGAAGCCGTGTTCCCACCGCACCCACCAGGGTAGCCAGACTTCCCAAAAGAATATCCGGCAGAATTGCCCCGCCGAAGATGTTGCCGATCAGACAGCCGATAAAAAGGCCGGGAACCGCTGCCGGAGTAAATACCGGGAGAATAGTAAGCGCCTCGGCAATCCTCACCTGTACCTCTCCAAATGAAAAAGCGGAAAAGACACAGGTCAGGACAACATAAACAGCCGCAATCATGGCCGCCTGTGTAAGAAATAGTATTTTGTTGTGTTCCATATTGCATTTCTCCTTTAGTTTTGTTTTTCTCGTCAGGAAGGTCTCGAACTGACGTTTTGCCTGCCACAGCCCGGAGGCAGAAATACCATAGCATACCGCACCAAAAAGCACAAGGGTACCCGAAACGCTTCTGCCTGTGTTATAATGCCTGAGGCAGTTGTCCGCGGCAGATGGATGACCGGACAGCAGACCGCCCGCTGCATTGACAGATACAGACCGCAGTACACAGCAGGCGGGTAAATGGACAGAATACTGCAGCAGAAAGCAAAACAGAAATCCGGAGTAACAAGTTATGAGCAAAAAGCATCCCGAACACGAAAGAAACCACGGCCGAAATACCTTTGCAGAGGAGGCAGATTCTTCGGACGATACCCTGAAAGAAGACTTTTCCTCCTGGGAAAGCGATGACGATACAGATAACAGAGACAGCGGCAGTACCTTTGAGCAGAACCGCGCACGGGCAAGAGCCTCTCTTGAGAAGCGGAGAAAAAACCGGGAATGGAAGATCCGGGCGCGCAAAAAGCGCCGCCGGCAGATTATCCTGAAGTCACTTCTTGCCATCCTTCTGGCCGTGGCTGCCATAGCCGGAATTTTAACTATACGCCGTCAGGCCAAAAACGCGGACCAGCAGGTCAGCCGTCTGGCCCAGGCTGCCGTTTCTTCCAATAACGTAGAAACCGGAAGCATCTCTGCATCGGAAGCGATAACCTCCGGTTCCGCCGCGCCAGAGGAACCCCAGGCTGCCGTGACCGTTACCCCGGAGCCGGTGAATCAGGTCAGCCTTGTGGCGTGCGGCGACAACCTGATCCACCAGCGGCTTTACGAGCAGGCGGCGGCCCGCAGCGCAGACGGCACCTACGATTTCGGATATCTCTATCAGGGCGTTTCTCCTTTTATTAAGGAACATGACGCTGCCTGGATTGACGTGGAAACCCTGATCAACGATGTCTATGAGCCGAGCGGCTACCCCGTTTTCTCCACCCCCGGAGCGGACGGACAGTCGTTGATTGATGCGGGCTTTAACGTCTTCAGCCTAAGCAACAACCATGTTTATGACTATCTGGGAGACGGCATCCAGGCCACACTGGATTTCTGGAACACGAAAAAGGATCAGGGAATTATCACCACCGGACTCTGGACGCCCGGAGACTACAGCAATATCCCCATTCTGGAGAAAAACGGTTATAAGATTGCCTTTCTGACCTACACAGAGGTGACGAACAACGACGAGCCCGCAGATACGCCGGAGCGGGTGATCTACATGAGCGAGACAGACACCATTCAGCAGCAGATTGCCCAGGCAAGGCAGTCGGCAGACGCGGTTGTCGTCAGCTGCCACTGGGGCGTGGAGGACAGCCACGATGTGACAGACGAGCAGAGGGCAGCCGCACAGAATATAGCGGACTGGGGCGCGGACGTCATTATCGGCGACCATCCGCACGTCATTCAGGACGGCCAATGGATTCAGGCTTCCGACGGAAGGCAGGTGTTCTGCGTGTATTCTCTCGGCAATCTGGTTTCCACACAGGAACAGCCGGACGAGCTGATCGGTGTCATGCTGGACTGCACTCTTTCCTTCACGGACAACGGGAATGGGACGAAGACCTGCACCATTCAGAACCCGCGGCTGATTCCCACCGTCACCGACTACGGAGAGGGCGGAACAAATTCTCACACGGTTCTGTTCTCTGACTACACAGAGGAACAGGCCGATGCCCACGGAATAAGGGAGAACAATCCGGAGTTCTCTCTGGAGTACATCAAAGGCGTGCTGGAAACCAATATCAGCGGCGACTTCCTGTATCTGGACAATCCACTGAAGGCTGCTGGTGCAGAGGGAAACTGAAGAGCCGGGTGGATCCGGTGCTTCGCATCCCTCCTTAGAACAGGGCGTGCGCCACCGGGCTCATAACAATGCCAGGAGTCCGGACAGGACGCACAAACACAGGAAGTCCGGGGCAAGCCCCGGACTTCCTTATCTCTTTTATACTCCCTTTGCCGCCTGAGGCGGCTTTTTTGTTTGCCCTTGGCGCAGCCGTTTTCCGGCCGGCTATTTACCAGCTTGTCGCGATATCCAGCTGGTTCGGATTGGATGCCGCAAATCCTCCGGTATCACAGACAATTCCTGTTCCCAGTGACGTTGGCACCAGACTTCCCCGCGGATGAACACTGAGGTTTGCCGCAACCATGACATAGCTGCCAAGCATTTTCACTCCATCATTCCTTACCCAGTATTCATCGCTGTTTCCTATGCCCCGCATGATGGAAACAACTCCGCTCATGTCCATATTATAGTAGGTTTCTTTCCCGGACGGTCCCTGTACCGTTCCGGCAAACGCGGTGAGAACCGCGCCTGTCCAGCTGGTAGAGGCCGTGTCTGCCGCGGAAGAACCGGAAGTGCCGTCTGAGGCAGAATCCGCGGAAGTATCTGTCTCAGCGGAGCTGTCAGTCTGCGCGCTGTCCGCCTGGACATCCGAGGAAGAGCTCTGCGTGCCTTCCGCTGTGCTGGAGGAACTTACGCTTTCCCCGCTGTCAGCCTGTTCCGCACTGCTGTCCGTTTCTGCGGAAGAAGTTGCCGCTGCGGACTGCTGGGCCGCCTTCGCTGCCTGTGCCGCGGCTTCCCTGGCCTGCTCGGCTGCCGCCTCCGCCGCCTTCTGCTGCTCCTCCTGCTTCTGCTGGAGGAGCGTCTCAATCAGACCTTCCTGTCGGCTGATATTGGAGAGAAGCGACGTCACCTCTTCCTGCTGACTGTCAATATCTGTGGAGATGCTTGCCAGATCTGCAGCTGTGCTCTCGATCAGGTTCTGAATCTCCTGCTTCTTTTCCTCGCTCTGCTGCTGCAGGTTTTCAATCTGCTGCTGTTCCGCCTGCACTTCCTTTTCCTGCTGTTCAATCTGATCACAGAGGTTCTGATACTGTGTCAGCATCTGCCGGTCATAATTGTTCAGCTCTGACATGTTCTCCGCACGGTTCAGGAAATCTGAAAAGCTGTCCGCCTCAAAAAGAGTGGAAAGAGCACCTGCCCCTGTTCCGTTTTCATACATGTACTGAATCCGTTTCGCCATTCCGTCATGCTGCTCTGCCTCGTCCTGCTGCGCACTGTCCAGCTCGGTTTCCAACTGGGTAAGCGCGTAGCTCTTGTCCTGATACTGAACATCCAGGGAATCCATCTGGCCGGTAAGCTCGGTAAGCTGGTCGTTCAGGCTCTGGAGGTAGGCTGAAGACTGGTTCTTTTTTGACTGGAGCTCCGCGATGCGGCTTTCGTAGTTTTGCAGGTCTGATTCCTGCTGTTGTTTCTGCTGCTGCGCATTGTCCAGATCTTCCTGGGTATCCGCAAAACACGCGACGGTGAATCCCATCATAAGGGAAGCGGACAGTACCGCAGAAAGAAGTTTTTTTCTGTGCATAGATAATCACCTCTCAAACGAAATATCCGGTGTGTTGTCACCGGATATTTTTATTTTTCAGGAGTGTAACGCAATTATAACCTTGTGCAACAGAATTGTAAAGCTTTCTGCAATATTTTTGTAACATTTGCCATTTTTCCCTGCATCTTTTTACGCATTTTTAAGACTTATAGCCGGAATAATCCCTGTGAAACGAACAAAAAAGGGCTTATAATAAGGACAGCTTACAGAGCTTACAGAGAGGAACACAATTTTATGAACATACGCGTAATTGCAGATTCATCCTCCAATATTTTCCGGTTTGACGGGCTGGATTACCGCGCCGTACCGCTGAAAATCATTTTCAACGGCCTGGAATATCCCGATGTGGAATCCCTGAACGCCCCGGCTCTGATGCACCGGATTCATGAATCCGGCGGCGCAACCAGTACCTCGTGCCCCAGCATCGGAGACTGGATGGATGCCATGGAAGGGGCGGACCGCATTCTCTGCATGACCATCAGCGGACAGCTTTCCGGCGCCTATAACGCGGCTCTGAACGCCGCCGTGGAATACATGGATGAGCATCCGGGCGCCCAGGTTCATGTCGTGGATTCTCTTTCCACCGGTCCGGAAATCAGACTCGGACTGGAACGCCTGAAACAGGACATAGAAAAAGAAATCCCTTTTGACGAGCTTTCCGCCCGCCTGCACCGGTATTTCTCGGGGGTACATATCCTTTTTTCCCTGGAATCCCTGACCAATCTCAGCCGGGGAGGACGCGTCAGTTCCGCGGTTGCCAAAATCGCCGGCATGATCGGTCTGCAGTTTGTCGGAGCGGGAAGCCCAGAAGGAACCATTCAGATGGTCGGAAAATGCCGCGGCGCAAACCGCACCAGAAAACTGCTTCTGGACACCATGTCGGAAACCGGTTTTGACGGAGGCAAAGTCCGCATCTCCCACTGTGACAATCCGACGGGAGCAGCCGCTCTGGCGGATGCCATCCGGAAGGCCTTCCGGAATTGTGATGTTTCTATTGATGAGTGCGCAGGGATTTGCAGCTACTATGCCGATCTGGGCGGACTGATTGTGGCTTACGAAACCAACACTCTCTGAAAGCTGCTTACGCGAATCCATGCCCTTCCGGGTATTCTGCCGGTCATCTGCATAAAAATCCGCGAGGAACAGGGTCGCGGCCGCAATAGCAGCGGTCTTCCTGTTCCTCGCGGATTTTCAAATACTAAGCCTGAAGCGCGTCACACAGGATCTGCGTACATTTCTCTGCCCCCAGTGTTCCCGTGTCCAGGCAGATATTGTAATTGCTGCAGACGCCCATATCCTGGCCGGTGTACTGTTTGTAATACACCTCCCGCAGCGTCTCTCTTCGCGGAACGATTTTTCGTAAATCCTCGCCCTTATTTTCCTCCAGTTCTCCGGCCCGGCGGATTCTGTCCTCCAGATCCGCGTAAAGATAAATTTTAAACGCAGGGACTCCGGCTTCTTTCAGAATATAGTCCGCACAACGGCCGACAATAATGCAGGGTTTCTCCGCCAGCTTCAGAATAACATCCCGCTGCGCCCAGTAAATCCCGTCATAAGAGCTGGTATACACGGACGCGTTATTCAGCAGGTTGTTCATGAATTTGCTGGCCCGGCTCATGGCCTCTCCCTCTTTCTGAATATCCTCCTCGGAATACCCGCTCTCCTTCGCTGTCTGGCGGATAACGTCCCTGTCATAAAAAGGAATATCCAGCCGCTCCGACAGCATTCTGGCTATTGTTCTTCCGTAAGCCGCGTACTGGCGGCTGATCGTAATAACCGGCAGTCTTTTCTCTCCCATTCTTTCTCCCTTTCTCCCGGCCGCAGCCCGTGCGTCCGGGCAGTACTTCAGCGAAAGCTCTCCTGCTGCATCACGCTGCAGAAAGTTTCCTTCCTTTTACATACTGTACAGCCAGGCACGCAGCTACAAGAGCCAGTCCGATCAGGTCGGTCACCGTTCCCGGGTGAATCAGCAGCAGTCCTCCGGCCGCAAACGCTGCACGGATAACCGGATTCATGTCAGCAAAACAATATCCTTCCAGCGCAGCCGAAAGGCCGAAAATACCGATGACCGCCGTAACGGCGATGCCGATTACTGACAACGCGCTGGTATCAATCAGCAGCATGGCCGGATTATAGCAGAACATATACGGAACGATAAACACGGCAATGGCCAGCTTGGAAGCATTGAACGCCGTCCGCATCGGGTTGCTCCTGGCAATCGCAGAACCCGCATAAGCCGCCAGCGCAACCGGAGGCGTAATGTCCGCAACAATCCCGAAATAGAATACAAAGAAATGCGCCGCCATGGTCGGAACTCCCATGCGGATCAGAATCGGCGCGGTGGTCGCCGCCATGATACAGTAATTGGCCGTTGTCGGAACCCCCATACCCAGGATAATGCAGCACAGCATGGTCAGCAGAAGGGCGATAATCAGATGATTTCCGGCCACGCCTACAATGGCATTGATCAGGTCATTTGCCAGCCCTGTCATGGTGATGGATCCGGAGATGATTCCCGCCACGCCGCAGGCAGCCGCAACCGTGATGGTACTCTTTCCGCCGGCCTCCAGCGCGTCCAGAATCTTCCGGGGTGTAATCCGGTTGTCTTTGTCAAACAGGCTGACCACGACAGAAAGAAGGATCGCCAGAGACGCCGCTCTCTGCATGGTCATAAAATTCCCGGACACCCAGACCACCAGCATAACCAGCGGAAGCAGCAGATAAATCTTTTTTATCAGCTTTCCGGCCTTCGGAAGCTGCTCCTTCGGGATGCCAGTCAGATGCAGTTTTTTCGCCTCCAGATGAACGGAAATAAAAATTCCGAGAAAGTACAGCACCGCCGGAAGAACTGCCCGG
>CACVSR010000058.1 GCA_902756775.1 uncultured Lachnospiraceae bacterium
CTGCGCAGTGATCTTTCCGAGGAAGAAATCATAAGGGCTTTTCGTATGATGCAGGATTCTCTGAATGCCAGCTACCATCATCCGTCAGAGGCCGGTCTGGATATTGCGAGACATGAAAATGACTGCAGAAATCTTGTAAATATTTTTCTGTATGGAATCCTGGAAAAAAGGAAAAAGATTGTCAATCACCTTTCATTTCCACTCCTTATTTAAAAGTATTAAGACGAAGGATTCCTCTACATATGCGTATTATGACAGAACGTTTCTTACTCGTACTGTCACAAACTGGGGTCAATATTTATGAGTTATGCATGTTTCAGTTAGACGGTCAACAGCATAAGGTATATGAATGATATGCTCCTCACATGATAGATTTTGCAATACTCTATCAAATGGGGAGCATAATAATGGACATAAGGGGTTTTTGAAACCGGTAAATTCGGAATGATTTTCTTTATGCTTTCATCAGTGCCTTTTTCTTCTCTTTAAATTCATCTGAAGAAATAATGCCCTCATCCAGTAATCCTTTATATTTTTTCAGCAATTCAATTTTCTCACTTTCTGACGGAAGCATATCCGGCGCTTGGTTGTTTGGAGATTGTGCATGTGACCAGTCGAAATTCCTAAGTGATATATCAATGGCAGTGGTGCATGCTATACCAAAGGTAATCATTTCATTTGTTTTTGTGTTGCGTGCAACAATTGTTGCAGTGGTTTCCTCTTCTACTTCTTTTGTTTTTGTATTCGTTGTTGAATGCGTCTTTCCCTTTGTCTTTTTTCCAGTTCCCGCAGCTAATCCTATCGCGGTTCCCACACCTGGCATTAATACCGTGCCTATCGCGGCTCCCGCAAGTCGTCCCTTCCGACCGGAATGCTCCTGTTTATCTTCATCTGAATTTAAAGTCGTTACTGTGACGGTAGATGGTCCTCCCCATTCATATCCCACCAAATAAAATGTTTCATCTTTTAGCGAGCTGAAAGATACTTCTCCATTTTCATTCTGTTTCATTGTGACAGTTTTTGAAAGAAATCCCATTCCCAGCATCTTTTTACCAGCGACAACTGTTAAGGAAATTTTGGGTGGTTTATGCTTTGAATTAAACATTCGATATCCTCCTAAAAGATCTTCTCGTATCTTTTCTTTTACATCGTTATTAAATTGTACCAAGCCGCTTACGCGGCGGCCAACTTTAGCGAAGTTTTGCTCCCTGTTTTATTGTTGTATTACCCCTAACACAATCATAAAAAAGACAGGGAACGCCACCACGCTACTATGTTTAATCTATCATGTGAAAAAGACATATACAACAAGAAATCTTCATTGTCAGCCAGACCACCTATTGTCATATCTTATATTTTTCAGGATATTCTTTCCTATCAGTATGGGTTTGTAAATGTCATGCTGCGGAAAATCGGATTAGGAGGTTGCGCCCTTGATTGGATGGCGGATCCTCAGGTGGCACTTTACACACTAATCGGCATCACTGTTTGGAGCGGCACGGGCTTTTCTATGTCTGTCTATGCATCTTCGCTGACATCTTTTCCCAATGAACTGATTGAGGCTGCGGAGATGGATGGAGCTGGGAAGTTTCAGTTAATAATTTTATGGGGAATCAGGTTAATGTACCACAGTTTTTCAAGTCACAGTATGCTACAGAAAACTTATTGTATCGGATAGCATATTCCTTTACAGCCGGAGATATGCTGACTTTAGTTTTGGATGAGAACGGTTCTGTTGTATGGGGGTGGGGAGAGAAAGATTTCAGGAACTCTCCGGATCAAAAATCTGTTCTTCAGATGGTAAGAGTTCTGAACCACTGCAGGAAGTGGTGGAAGGAATTCCTTCATTATGGGAAAATGGTTCATCCGATGGAAGTAACCGGAGTGGGATTTACCGAGCTTCCTATGCAGTGCGGTTATATTCATAAAGTGGATAACGTGCTGACAAGCTGCTGGGAGAGCAGAGACGGGCGCCATGCACAGTTCCTGGTTAATTACAGCAGGCAGCCGGTAACCTGCGAGGTTGCACTGACTAAAGAGGCAAAATATATCCCTAATTCCGAAAATTCAGAGGAGTTTCAGAGGGTATCGAAAAAACAGACGGATTCCTGATGACTATCCGGGAGTTGAGCGTCGGAGTGCTTCTGCTTTTCTGAAAGCATTGCAGTATATTTGAAACAAACACCTCATCTCGCTAGATATTGATTATTTTTTTCCACAGTTCAGACAGAAGGCGGGCTGGAGGAAGCGAAAGTGCAGTAAAAGAGCATTATATGTTATTTTCAGGCAATGAAGTTTCGCGTATATTCTTCCGTCGGAATTCTGCGGGGGTCGTTCCGAAATATGATGTGAATATCTTAATATAGTAGCTTTGATTTGGAAATCCGCAGGAAGCGGCAATTTCAGCAGAGGGAAGAGGGGTGCTTATTATAAGGTTGCGGCTGACAGTGAGGCGGTATTTATTTAAGAACTGCATGGGTGTCATGTGGAAGTATCTATTAAAAAGCTGACAGCACTTGCTTCTGCAGACATTGCCTGCTTTTGCTATGTCCTCAAGATGGATTTTTTCCGGGTAGAATCGGACGATATAAGAGTACATATTTTCTACAGAGTTAAAGTCTGATGGTTCAAGAGAAGTTATTTTCGCTGCATGATCCTGAATTTCAAAAAGCAATGCCATCCCGCAGTGGAGAAATCCTATAACACGAAGTTGATAGGCAGGGGGCTGCTTTTCAAAGCAATTCTTAATGGACAGAATCAGGTTTTTCATCTCAGAATAATAGTTGGAATCTGGTGTCAGATTATAGCAATGATATTGACTGTTGAGCAGAATCGGACGGATAAAATCTTGTTGAAGGGCATAGTTCTGTAGAAACAGGCTGGAATCAAGTTGCAACTGCATGATTTTACAATTTTCTTCAACCAGCTGATGTACCTGTCTGGAGTTGATAAAAAACATATTGCCTTTTTTCAATAAATAAGTTTTTTTGTCTACCTTGACAGTAAGACTGTTTTCCATAATGTAAAGGAGTTCTATTTCCTCATGCCAGTGGGCAGTTATATCTGCTTTTTCGGGAAAACCAATCCGACAGGCAAGAGGAAGGTGTTTGGAAGTATAAGAAATTATCTGCTTTTCCGGGTTATTCAGTGAATCCGTTTCATTCCGCGTGTTCATTTGTTTATTCGCTTTCATACGATTCTGGTAAAAAGTGCATACGATTTTGATATACTTTTTAATTTCGATAGTATACCATGAACAGCGGTAAAAATATTAAAATAGATAAAAAAATAGTATTTGCAGTCTGTATGACATAATATGTCTTTCAGGGAATCCGGGAAAAACCGGAACAGCCCCGCTACTGTAAGGAGGGACAAACAGCTTTGCCACTGGTTCTGCCGGGAAGGCGCTGTGAGGATGAACTCCAGTCAGGATACCTGGTACAGATGAAGAACCTGTAATCCCGAGGGGGAATTACGGGGTAAAGGGGCACGCCGTGTCTCTTTTTTTTATGTCTGCAAATTGATTGGTGAATGAGACGGACAACCTTTGGAGTGTTAAGAACGAAAGGGAGCTATATGGAGAATTTAAAATCAGAGATCAAAGACTACTGGGAGGGAGAAGCGGAGATTTATGACGACGGTATTCAGGAAGAACTGAACAGCCTAAGAGCAGATGCGTGGAAAAATCTGATTCTGCAGAATATCCCACAGAAAGAAAAACTTCACATCCTGGATGTCGGTACGGGTCCGGGCTTTTTTCCGGTTATCCTTGGCAGGGCGGGACATCGTGTTACTGGAATTGATATTTCGGAAAACATGATTCTTCATGCGCGGGAAAATGTTAAGAAATATAGAGCAGAAGCAGAATTGATGGTAATGGATTCTCAGAATCTGGAGTTTCCGGATTGCATTTTTGACGCGGTGATTTGCCGAAATCTGACATGGACGCTGGATTTTCCTGAGAGAGCTTATAGAGAATGGACGAGGGTATTGAAGCCGGGAGGTGCGCTTCTTGTATTTGACGCCTGCTGGTATCTATGGATGTACGACCAGAAGAAGAAAAAGGTTTATATGGAGAATGAAAAGAAAATACGTGCAAAGTATCACAGAGGCATACATATGCATGCGGACAATTCAAAAGACAGGATTTCTCCGGAAAAACTGTTTATGAGTGACAAGCAGCGTCCGCAGTGGGATCTGAATTGTCTGATAAGCCTGGGATATGGGCGTGTCTTTGCAGAACCGGATATTTCATTGCTTACAAGAAGTGCTTTTGATCAGGAATTGAACTGGCCGACGCCGGAATTTATGGTGGGAGGAATTCTGTGAATGGACTGAGAGGGAATATTCGGGAAGGTGGTGGGGCGGATTGATAAGATATGTTATTAAAAGAATAATCCTTATGATACCGGTTATGCTTGCAGTAACTGTTTTGATGTTTATTCTGAGTTCGCTCTCGGCGGGAGACTCAGCAAGAATAATAGCAGAAAAAACGTATAACGCACCTACACAGGAGCAGATTGAGGAAATACGGCACCGGGAGGGGCTGGACAAACCACTCTTTCAGCAATATTTTTCCTGGCTTGGAAAAGTCGTTCAGGGAGATTTTGGAGAATCCTATAATACTGGGCGTCCCGCACTTCAAGAACTTCAGTCAGCTTTTCCGGTTACATTGAGGCTGGCATTGAAATCGTTGGTTCTTCTTTTGGCAATCTCCGTTCCTCTTGGAGTATTTTCTGCTGTTTATGAGAATTCCTTGTTTGATAAGATAACAGAAGTCTTTTCCTTTCTCAGTGTATCTATGCCCGCGTTCTGGCTGGGATTGATGCTTCTTTATCTGTTTGGGGTGAAACTTCGAATGATTTCTGTCATTGGCGGAACCAGTGGAGAGGTTCCTCTTGTCGCCGCGTTTTCGATGGATATCGGGTTTTTTGGAGTCGTGATCCGAATGATTCGGGTAAGTTTGAGAGATTCACTAAAACAGGATTATATTCGTGCTTGCAAGGCTAAAGGCATACCAGTTTGGAAAATTATTTGGAAACATGGCATGAAAAATTCTCTTATTCCTGTCAGTACCAAGATTGTTAGTATCGTAATTTCTCTCTTATGTGGATCTGCTGTCATTGAATCTATTTTTTCTCTTAACGGAATAGGCGCTTTAGCGCTTGAAGCGGTAACGGCAAAGGATACGCCGGTGCTTCAGTGCTTTATCCTGATCCTTTCTGCGGTAGTTGTTTTACTGAATCTTCTGGCGGATATTTCCTACTCTGCGATAGACAGGAGAATTCAGCTGAAATAACGGAATAGATGAATTTTACCGGAAAGGCAGATGGACAGTATGAGACAAAAAAGAGAAAAAAAAGCAGAATCTTTCGGTGTGCAAAGATTTTCCTGGCATGTTATTTTCAGGAAAAAACGGACGATTGCAGGAGCGGTTATTATACTTTGCTTTGTGTTTACGGCGTTATTTGCACCTGTACTGGCTCCGCATGATCCCCTTCTGGTTGACATTGTCAATAAACTGCAGGGACCGTCTCCTGCCTACCCGTTTGGGACCGATCAGTTGGGGAGATGCATTTTGTCCCGGCTTATCTGGGGAAGCAGATACTCTTTATTCTATAGTTCGCTGGTTTTAGTGATTACTGTGGCAGTAGGGGTTCCTGTTGGTATGCTTTCGGGATATATGGGAGGAAAAGTTGATTCTCTGCTTATGCGGATTATAGATATTTTTATGGCGCTGCCGTCATTCATTGTGGCACTTGCCATCGCAGGAACTCTTGGGGCAAGCGGCAGAAACCTGGTTTTAGCCATGTCGTTGGTTTACTGGGCAGATTATGCCAGGCTCTCCAGAACTCTGACACTACAGATAAAAGAACAGAATTATATGATGGCGTTAAAAGCATCCGGGTGCAGTGGAGTGTCCATAGTTTTTCGCCATGTTCTAAAGAATATTGCTCCGTCAGTTGTTGCTCTGGCAACTATGGATATTGGGACGATTATTCTTTCTATTGCCGGGTTTTCCTTTATCGGACTTGGTGTTCAGGCACCGGCTCCGGAATGGGGAATCATGCTCAGTGACAGCAAACAGTTTATTCAGACATGTCCGCGACTGATGTTTTTTCCAGGACTTACCATTGTTCTTATTGTGCTGGCTTTTAATCTTCTGGGAGAGGGAATACAGGATGAAAATGAAACAGAATAATACGAATTCCCGGATAGAGGTAGAGCATCTCTGTGTCGAGTTTTCTTCCGGACGCCATCAAACAAAAGCTGTTCAAGACGTTTCTCTCTCTGTTCAAAAAGGAAGGATAACCGCGCTGGTCGGGGAGAGTGGGAGTGGAAAATCAGTTACAGCATTAACAATAATGAACCTTCTTCCGCAGACAGCGAACGTGTGTCAGGGAAAAGTGATCTGGGAGAAACAAAACCTGCTTTCGCTTTCGGGAAAAGAGAGGAAAAAGCTGAATGGCACGGTGCTTGCCATGATTTTTCAGAATCCCGCTGCCGCCCTGGATCCCCTTTTTTCTATCGGGGACCAGATAACAGAAGGAATATTAACTCATAGAAGAATCAATAAACGTGAGGCAAGGGAAGAGGCTGTTCATTATTTGCAGATGATGAACCTTCCGGAACCGGACGCGCTGATGCAGAAGCGGCCTTTCGAGCTGTCCGGAGGAATGTGCCAGAGGGTGACAATTGCCATGGCAATGTCACTTCACCCGGAGTTCCTTATCGCGGATGAGCCAACTACCGCCCTGGATGTAACTGTTCAGAAGCAGATATTGGGAGAAATCAGCAGGATTCGGACGGAGCAAAACGTAGGAGTGCTTTTTATCACACATGATCTCGGGGTGGTTGCAGAGATAGCTGATGATGTGTTTGTTATGCGTAGCGGCCAGATTGTCGAAAGCGGCGATGTGTATCATATATTTGAACAGCCGCAGCATTCCTATACCAAAAAACTTCTGAATTCTGTTCTCTGAGGTAAATATGAAATCAGATATTCTTTTAGAAACAAAACAGCTGAAAAAATATTACGGAACGGTACATGCAGTAGACGGAGTTTCTTTGTCAATACAAAAAGGTCAGTCTCTCGGTCTGATTGGAGAAAGCGGAAGCGGGAAGTCAACCTTTGGGAAACTTGTTACAAAATTGGAAAAACCATCAGGCGGAGAAATACGTTTCCTTGGCCGGTCTGTAGAAAATATCCCGGAGCGGAAGTTCCGTCCGCTGAGAAAGGAAATACAGATTGTATTTCAGAGCAGCGGAGATGTGTTTGATCCCTGCTACACAGTTGGGGACAGTATCCGGGAAGGCCTTCATAATTATACGGATTTATCGCCTGCGGAGATTGAAGATTATCTGGATGAAACCTTTGAGCGGGTTGGCCTGAATCCGGCTTTAAAAAACAGAGCAGCCAAACAGCTGTCAGGCGGACAATGCCAGCGGGCGAATATTGCCCGTGCCCTGATCCTTCATCCCCAGTTAATTGTGTGCGATGAACCTGTTTCCAGCCTGGATTATTCTATCCGGAAACAGATGCTGAACCTGCTTAATAAAATCCAGGAACAAGAGGGGATAACCTATTTATTTATTACCCATGATCTATCCAATGTGCCATATGTGTGTAAAGCCGTGGCAATTATGTATCATGGCAGAATAGTGGAGTATCTGGATCACACAGATAATCTCGGAGAGAATGTCATGCATCCGTATTCCAGACTTTTATTTGAATCGGTACCGGTACCGGATCCGAGAAAACGAACAATTAACAGAGAGCTTCCGGAAAGAGTGCAGGGAGAAAACCTTCAGAAAGGCTGCCCGTTTCGGGGAGAATGTCCGATACAGGAAGAAATCTGTGCAGAAACAATGCCTCTTTTATCAGAGGAGGCAACCGGGCATAAGGTTGCCTGTCACTGTTTACATAAAGCTAATATGTAGGGAATATGTGAGGAAAGGAAAGAAGAAAAATGAAGAAGAACAAGAGTACAGCATTCTTACTGGCGGGAATGCTGGCAGTCTCTATGCTCTCTGCCTGCGGCAGCGGTACAAACACATCGGTTTCCAGTGGGAGTGCAGTGTCCGAAACTGGCAGCAGTGCGGCGGCAGTAGCAGAAATCTCCAAATTTGCAGAAAATACAACAGCAGATCAGAACAATACGATCACGGCTATTGTTTCCGGAGATGTGAAACAATCCAGCCTGGATACCATTAATACATCCGGAGCGGTGTTTAACTTGTATGAGATGATTTATGATCCGCTGGTACGTTACGGGGAAAATGGAGAAATAGAGCCTGCCCTTGCAGAATCGTATGACATCAGTGATGACGGTACAATATATACTTTTCATCTCAGAAAAGATGTTGAATTTTCTGATGGAACCGATTTTAACGCGGACAGCGTAATCAAAAATACAGATCGATGGACAGATGATGTTAAGGGGAATTTCACAGCAAAACTGAATTCTGTAGATAAAATAGATGATTATACGGTTTCTTTTACGTTTGACCAGCCATCCTCTTCTACATTGATTGAATTCAGCTATCCGCGTCCGTTTCGTATGCTGGGCGAGAGCGGAATGGATGAAGAAGAAAATTATAAGGAGGCAGTAGGAACTGGTCAGTGGATGGTGGAGAAATACGTCAGTGACCAGGAGATTGATCTGGTTCCGAATCCGTATTACTGGGGAGAAAAGCCATCTGTTGAAAAAATTATAATGAAAAAGGTGGATGACGGACAGACACGTACCATGGCGATGCAGAGCGGTGACGCGGATCTCTGCCTTGCAGATATTCCTTCAGAGAATAAGAGTATTATTGATTCAGATAAAAACCTGGACGTATGTTCCGGAATTTCTACACAGACTTATTTTCTTGCCATGAATTATCAGAACACGGCTCTGCAGGATATTAAAGTAAGACAGGCGTTGAATTACCTGACAGATACAGAAGGAATTGTAAATGATGTTCTGGATGGGGATGGGAACAACGCAACCGGCCTGTTCTCCAGTGCGGTTCCCTATGTTACAGAGGAAAATAATGCGGGGTATGGCTATGATCCGGATAAGGCAAAAGAATTGCTGAAGGAAGCCGGATATGAAGATACCGATAATGATGGGATTGTAGAGAAAGATGGTGTTCCATTGAAATTGCGTCTGGTATTTCAGACAGAGGAATTTTCTAACTGGAAGACAATCTGTGAGTTCCTTCAGTCTGCTTATCGGCAAGCCGGAATAGATATTGAATTGAATGAACAGGAATCCTCAGCCTACTATGATTCTATCTGGACAACAAGAGACTATGATCTTATTATTTATCGCTCTTATGAAGATTCCTGGATGCCGCAGGGATTCTTAAAAAGCTGCTTTTATCAATCTTCAGAGGATTCACCGTCTGTTTTCTGGTATGATGAAAAGCTGAACGATGATATCGCGGCTGTGTTAAAAGAAACAGATGAAAATCAGCGGCAGGAAGATTATGATGCACTGTTTAAATACATCGATGATCAGGCGATAACCGTTCCTTTATATTACCCGAACAGGACGTATGTCTATAATACACGGCTGTCAGGAGTGGAAGAAGCGCCAACTTCCTATCAGGGAGTTGTCTGGGAAAAGATGCAAATACGTTGAAAGGAACGTTCATGTACGAAGAAATAGAAGATTCCTGGACAGTAGATTCGGGTGATTACGATGATATCATTCAAAAACAGCTTTCGAACAGGCGGGATGTAGAACATTGGGAAAAAGAATTGGAAGAAATCCTGGGAAAAAAGCCGCTCAGAGTTCTGGATATCGGATGTGGTCCGGGATTTCTTACAATAATCCTGAGCAGGCTCGGGCACTCGGTCAAGGCTATAGATGGTTCTGCCGGGATGGTAGAAAAGGCTGTGCGTAACATCCAAAAAGAAGAAATAGCTGCCTGTGTGAGCCGGGAGGATGCAGTAACATTGCCGGACGAAGAAAACAGCAGTTATGATGTGCTTATTTCCAGAGATGTTATATGGACTCTTTACAACCCGGAAAAAGCCTTTCTCAGATGGAAAGAGGTTCTGAAACCCGGCGGAAGATTAATATATTATGATGGAGCGTTCCGGGATTATAAAATGTCCCGGCGCCTACGGATTTGGAAAAAGGCTGCTGCAAGGTTAATTTATCTTACAGAGCAAAAAAAGTACCGGGAAGATGTTGACAGGCCTACGGGAGCTTTTGAAAATCTGCCCTTTTTCGGAGCTGACAGGCCGCTGACAGATTGCAGTATTTTGAAAAATTGTGGGTTCAACAGTATCCATGTTTCCGACGATGAGTTTCGGAACAGCCCGTTTCAATTAGACTACTGGAAATATGGTTATATGGGTCGATACTTCCGGATAATCGCTACAAGGGAAGAGGAGAAAGAAACAACAAGTTTTATAAATTGAATTTGTAATTATTCAGCGCCCTCAGAAAACTGATGAAATCCGGACGGGGAGCTTGCCCGCCGGACGGTTTCAGAAGTTTTCTGAGGGGCGGACAAGCGGCGAAGCCGCTCTGACCGCCCACAGCGAGGAACGCAAAGCGGTTCGAGTCCGGGGTGCTAATAGATACTTGAATTTTATTTACAGAACATTTTTAAAGCCTGTTTCTGCAGCAGCAGAGGCAGGCTTTTTAACCTTATAGAATCTATTTTTAGTCGAATGAGAATGATCCTTTAGAACCGGTTCATGTACATATTGTTGAGGGGGAACCGCGTAAGGATGCAACGAAAGTGTGGATTACACAGTCAGGGAAATGTCTGCTTGCAAATAACAGATCACAGATTCCGGAGCGAATCCTGAATCATCTGCTGCGTTTTCTTGAGGCAAACAGCGAGGAGGTAGTGGAACGTTGGTATCAGCAGTTTCATAAAATTACATATTTTTGCTAACATATACCGCAAAGCCAATATATTGACCGCATGGTCGATAAGTGATACAGTTCACATATCGACTGTGTGGTCAATTTTTTGGAGGGCATTATGAACAGAGAGGAAAAGAACCGGCAGACGCAGGGGAAAATTCTAGCCAGTGCAACCGCAGAGTTTGCTGCACACGGGTATGAGGCTGCTTCTTTGAATACGGTCTGTCTGAATGGAGGGGTTTCCAAGGGGATTATCTATCACTATTTTATTTCCAAGGACGGGCTGTATCTGGCATGTCTGAAGGAATGCTTTTGTTCCCTTACGGAATATTTGAAGAAGCATATTTCGGAAAAAACGGAACAGAAAGACCTGCTCACCGCTTATTTTAATGCGCGCCTGGAGTTTTTCCGGAAACACGAGGACTACGCCCGTATTTTCTGCGGCGCTGTCATGTTTCCCCCGAGCCGCCTGCAAAAAGAGATTGCGGATATCCGGAGGGATTTTGATGAAATGAACGACGGTTACCTGCGTAAACTTCTGCGGGACAGCAGGCTGCACAGTGATCTTTCCGAGGAAGAAATCATAAGGGCTTTTCGTATGATGCAGGATGCTCTGAACGCCAGCTCCCATCATCTGTCAGAAGCCGGTATGGATAT
>CACVSR010000059.1 GCA_902756775.1 uncultured Lachnospiraceae bacterium
TTTTGAAACCTATGTGGTTACTGAGATAGTGAAGAGTTTTTTGAATGCAGGGCATCAGCCGGCGCTGTACTATTACCGTGATATGGATCAGAAAGAGATTGATCTGGTGATCGTTCGTGAGGGGAAGATTTGGCCTGTTGAGATAAAAAAGAGTACAGCTCCCAATCATCCCGATAAGAATTTTAAAACTTTAGAAAGACTTGGCATGGAAGTAGCTCCTGGGATTGTTCTCTGCCTCAGCGATCAGCTTATACCGATTAACCGCGGTGCCTGGTTATGCCCGGTGAGTGTCTTGTGACAGTTACATTTTTACCAGCAAGTTGCGGTGCAGCACCAGTTTATCGGCTGGTGCTTTTCTTATGGGGGTTAGCTTGTTGACTAAAACTTCCCACGCCCAAAAGGTGTGTTGAAAACTCAATAATGCAGGCAATGAAAAAGGCATATACGCTGTGCCTGCTTAAGGCGTGTTAAATCTGTGTTTTTCTTTTTGGGCACATCGGTTATAATAAACCTGAATTGTACGGACAAAATATCGTGTGTATGCGAATTGATTTTCAACAGGACGGATCCGACGGCAGCGGATGCATCTGCGGTCAGTCGGAGCAGACAGCGGCAGTGTACAGCGACAAGAAGGGAGGGGTTGCTATGCTGAAGGATTTTGTGAAGGCCGTTCCGCCGGAGGAAGAGCAGATAAAAAAGGAACTGGCGGAAGCGCAGAACAAACTGAGCGTTTACCAGCTGAAGATTAAGGAGAAAAAACTGCCGGTCATGGTTATTTTTGAGGGCTGGGGCGCGGCAGGCAAGGGCGGTACGATCGGGCGGGTCATAAAGAATATTGATCCGAGGTTTTTCCGGGTCAGGACGACTGCGGAGGCTACGTCGGAAGAAAAAAGATATCCGTTCCTGCACCGGTATCTGCTGGATATTCCGGAAGCGGGGAAATTTACCTTTTTCGACAGCTACTGGATGGAAGAGATTGTCCACGGCAGAATGAACGGAACCCTGGATGGAGAGGAGTACCGCCGCAGAATACGCAGCATAACGACAGCGGAACGGTCGCTGACAGACAACGGATATCTGATTATGAAATTTTTCTTCCAGATCGGCAGGAAGGAGCAGAAGAAGCGGCTGGAAGCGCTTAAGGCCGACGAAAATACCAGATGGCGTGTATCGGAGAAGGATCTCCATGAAAATAAATATTATGATAAATATCTGGATGCGTATGACCAGTATCTGACAGATACCAACCGGTCTACTTCGCCCTGGTACATCATTGACGCGAAGAACCGGAAATGGGCGGAGCTGCAGGTGCTGAGATTTCTGAATCAGGGAATCGAGACGGCTCTGAAAAATCAGGCGCTGGCGGTTCCTGTTCTTCAGAATACGTTTCCGCTGGTTTCCATGCCGAAGCTGGCGGATGTCACTCTGGATGACAAGACGCTGACGGAAGAAGCTTACAAAAAAGAACTGGACCGTCTTCAGGCGGAGCTTCTGGAGCTGCACTACAGGCTGTACAGGAAAAAGATTCCCGTTGTCATTGCCTACGAAGGCTGGGACGCGGCCGGAAAGGGAGGAAATATCAAAAGAATTGCGGGCGCTCTGGATCCGAGAGGATATGAGGTGCACCCGATTGCCAGTCCGGAACCTCACGAAAAGGCCCGTCATTTCCTGTGGCGCTTCTGGACAAGGCTCCCCAAGACGGGGCATATCGCGATTTTTGACCGTACCTGGTACGGCCGGGTGATGGTGGAACGGCTGGAGGGTTTCTGCAGTGAAAATGACTGGCAGAGAGCCTACAACGAGATCAATGAGTTTGAGCGGGAGCTGACCGATTGGGGAGCGGTGGTCATTAAGTTCTGGGTGCAGATTGATAAGCAGACGCAGCTGGAACGGTTCACCGAGCGGCAGAATACACCGGAAAAACAGTGGAAGATCACAGACGAGGACTGGAGAAACCGGGAAAAGTGGGATCTGTATGAGGCTGCGGTCAACGAGATGCTGCAGAAAACCAGCACGGCCTTTGCGCCCTGGCATATTCTGGAATCCAACGATAAGAAATATGCCAGGATTAAGGCGCTGAAGATTGTCACGGAAGAAATCCGCAAGGCCTGTCAGAAAAAAGGATAAGAGCCCTTTCGGATCGTTTTGCCATACATATGGAGACTTTTGGCTGTCAATAAAATTCAGGGACTGTTTCAGGATCCGGGGCGGTTCAGCTGTCTGTCCAGTTCCGCCAGGAGATGGTCGTTTTCCTCCGGGGTCATAAAACAGAAACGGAAAAATTTATTGCTCAGGAAGGGGAAGGTGGAGCAGTTGCGGATCATCAGCCCCTTTCGGATGCAGCGGTCGAAAAGAAGATCCGCGTCTGTGTCCTCCCGAAGAATTTTCACCAAAACAAAATTAGCGGTAGGATCGTAGACTTTTACGGACGACCATTCTTTCAGCCGGCGGCAGATTCTTTCCCGTTCGGTGTTAATCAGTTCCCTGGTATTGTCTATATATTCCTGATCGGTAAACATCAGCCGCCCGGCAATTTCGGCCAGGGAACTGATGGTCCAGGGATTCTGCCTGGAGCTGATAGAGCGGATCAGGTCGGTATTTCCTGTGATGGCATAGCCCAGCCGCAGACCGGGCGCTGCAAAAAATTTGGATGTACCCCGCAGGACCGCCAGATTGGAATAATAGCTGGTCAGCGGAACAGAAGAGACCTTTGCCTCCGGGTGTGTAAATTCCACATAGGTTTCATCTATCATCAGGAAAATTCCGTGCTGCAGACAGGCATCCAGGATGATGCGCATATCGTCGCAGCAGATGGAAGTGGAGGTGGGGTTGTTCGGATTGCACAGGATCAGGAGATCCAGGTCATCGGTCAGATGGGAGCAGAAGTCCGAAACATCCATTTGAAAGTCTCTGTCTTCCTGCAGGGGGTAGTAAAGTGTGTGTCCTCCCGCGAGGGTGATTTCCCGTTCGTACTCCGAGTAGGATGGTCCGAGAATCATTGCCTTTTTCGGCTGCTCGGACTGGATCACCAGAGAGATCAGCTCGGTGGAGCCGTTGCCTACCACGACGTTTTCCGACTGTGTTCCCGCGTAGGCGGCGATGCATTTTCTTAATTCTTTGTACTCCCGGTCCGGATAAGTGGTAATGGCGTCCAGCTGCTCACTGAGAGACTGGCGCAGCTTCCCGGATATTCCAAGCGGGTTGATATTGGCCGAGAAGCTGACAATATTTTCTTTCTTGATCCCGTAGATTTCTTCTATTTTTTCCAGGTCGCTGCCGTGAAAATGGTCTTTGTGTTTTAATACCAGCTGCATTTGGCTACCTCTTTTCCCTTGTTTGCATCCGCCTATATTGTGGGGTATAATTATTTTCAGTCTAATTCGGCTGCGGTTTTCAGTCAAGAGGGGTTATACATGGCGAAGCAAGAGGGGACAACGATTGAGTTTGTTTACGATCTTCCGGAACTTGAGCTTTCGGAGGAGAGGATCCGTCTGACGGTTCCGGAGGGAGAGACGGGAACGTTTTCTTTCTCTGTCTCGGCCTCGGACGGGAGCAGGATTCATGGCCTTGCCATCTCGGATGAGCCGCGAATCCAGCTGGACTCCGCGGATTTTGAAGGGGAAAACTGCAGGATCTCCGGAATTGTGGATCTGACCGGATGGATGCCGGGGGAGAGCTTTGAGGGATTGGTATCGGTCATTTCCTGTCTTGGTGAAAAGACGGTCTCTGTCTGCGCGGAAATATCCGCGCAGGGACAGGACAGTTTTGATCCGGAGGTGCAGACGCTGGAGGATTTTGCCAAGGTCTGCCAGAAAAGTCTCCGGGAAGGTTTCCGTCTGTTTACCAATCCGGAGTTTTCCCGTATCCTGAACGGAAAAAACAGACCGTACACTGCTTTCTATAAGGGCATGTCCCATAATCCGGTCACATATCAGCATCTGGAGGAATTCCTGGTTTCTACCGGAAAAAAGGAGCCGGTTGTTCTTTCGCTGGATAAGCAGGAGAAGGGCGTGTTTCACCTGGAGGCATCGCAGAAGGACACGCTCTATCTGTACCGGAGTACCTGGGGATATGTGCGTATTGAGGTAGAGGCGGAGTGTGATTTCCTGGAGGTGGAAAAGAAAACCATTACCACCGAGGATTTTATCGGCCGGGTGTACGGGCTGGAGTATATCGTGCACGCGGATAAAATCGGAGAAGGCAGGCAGTTCGGGAAAATTGTGCTCCGCAGTGTTCATCAGACGCTGGAGTATCAGGTGGAGGTCTCCCGCCACGGGGAGGCGCAGATCCGCCCGGATGCGGTCAGAAACCGCAGGATATCCTGGCTGCTGCGGGATTATCTTGGACTCTTGCTGCACCGGCTGGATTACCACACCTGGCAGGAAAGCGCCGCGATGACGGTTCACGACATGCGGGAGGCGGATCCGGAGGATTCTCTTGCCGTGCTTTATGCGGCCTATCTGGATCTCTCCAGAGAGGATAATACCGGGGTGTTGGAAAACCTCTGGCCGGTGAAGGACGGGAAGATCAGGCTGAAAAACCGGGAGGAGAGGGCGATTTATCTCTCTCTTGCCAAGGCGGCAGGTCTACTTCCGGCGGAAAAAAGCGACATCACCGGCACGCTGCAGCGGTATCTGGAACGTCAGCCGGACAGCTATGTCATTCTGCATCTTCTGCAAAAGGAGATTCATGCCGAGGAGTTTTCCCGCGCGGATCAGTTGGCTCAGCTGGAGGCGTGTTTTAATGCCGGCTGCACCAGCCCGTTCCTGTATCTGGAGGCCTGGAATATCCTGAAGCAGGAAGAGTCCCTGCTGCGGCGGCTGTCTCCCTTTATGCTGCAGGTTCTCTGCTTCGCCCAGAGATATCAGATGCTGACGGAGGGGCTTCTTCTCCGGACAGCGTTTCTCAGCGGAAACAGCAAGCATTTCAGCGCTCCCGTGACCAGGATTCTTACCAGCGGTTACGAGAAATATCCTTCTCCTGATGTCTTGGAGGCAATCTGCAAACAGCTGATCAAGGGAGATCCGCTCCGAAAGGAATGTTTCCTCTGGTTTGCCAGAGCGGTGGACGCGGAGCTTCGCATTACCCGGCTGTATGAGTATTACATGGAGACCTTTGACAAACCGGCCTCTGTCTCGCTGCCGCTTCCTGTCCTGATGTATTTTGCCACCAACAATACGCTCGGAGAGAAAAAACGGGCAAGGCTGTACGCCAGTGTCATTCTTCACAGGGAAGAGGATTTTACCAGTTATGAGAATTACAGCAGAAATATGAAGGAATTCGCGGAAGTGTCTCTGGCAAGAGGGCGGATTAACCGGGATTATGCGGTTCTGTACCGGGAATTTTTCCGGATGCCGGATTCCAGAGAACAGGCGGAGCAGCTGGTGGACGTGATGTTTGCCAGAAGGCTGACGACATCGGATCGGAGGATCCGTCAGGTTGTAGTCATCCACAATGCGCTGAGGGAGGAACAGTGCTATCCCTGCCGTGACGGTGTGGCATATCCCAGAATCTACTCGGAAGATGCCTGCATTCTTCTGGAGGATGACAGACACCGCCGTTTCGGCACAACGGTCCGGTATTCGGCGGAGTCTCTGATGGATGAGAGGGAAAGCGCCAGACAATGCCTTTCCATGGGCGCGGAGAACGCCGGACTGGAACTGTATCTGTGCAGGGAAAAGGCTTTTCAGATGGATGTGAACAGCGCCAGTGTGGAGGATTATAGAAAAGCGGTTCAAAACGAGGCCTTCACGGATGAATACCGGAATATTATCCGCAGAAAGCTGGTGGAGTTTTATCTGCATCATCCTACGGAGGACAGCCGGGCAGCGGTTCCGCAGAAGGAAGTGGAAGCCTATGCTTCCGCGGATAAGGCAGGAACCGTTTCCATTCTGATCCGTGACGGAAGGTATCCGGATGCCTTCCGGATTGTAGAAAAATACGGGGCAGAAAGTATTCCCGCGGATCAGCTTCTGAAACTCACCAGCCGCCTGATTCTTCAGAATGATTTTGAAGAAAATCCGGTTCTGGTCAGTCTGGCATGGAAGGTCTTTTCTAAGGATAAATATGATGATGTTATCCTGATTTATCTCCGGGATCATTACGACGGTCCCATCCGCAATCTCTGTCGTCTGTGGAAGCGCGCGGAGGGATTCCAGCTGGATACCTATACCCTGGAAGAGAGAATTCTGCTCCGCTCTATGGCATCCCGGCAGTTTCCGGAGTGCGGGGAGGAGATTCTGGGGGCATATATCCGGCAGCAGGGAAGCCGCAGGGTTATTCAGGCTTTCCTGACCTTTCTGGCGTCCTGGTATTTTCTGGGGGGAAGAAAAACGCCGGAGCTTGTATTCTCCGGGATTGAACAGCAGATTCTGCAGGGTGAGCAGCTGGATGTTGTCTGCAGACTTGCGCTGCTACGGCACTATTCGGAGCTCTGCGCGGAGAATATGGCAGATGCGCCGGATAAGGAGAAAGAATCTCCGGAAGATACGGTCGGCTCTGCCACGGACGCAGACGGAACAGCAGGGCGTGCGGAAGATATGCCGGATACCGAAAAGAAGGATCCTTTGACGGAAACCCAGGAAGAAATAGCGGAAAAACTACTCCGGGAGATGGATGAAAGCGGGATGCGGTTTGAATTTTTCAGCCGGCTGCCCCAGAAGCTGATACAGGTGTATCAGATTGAGGATAAAGTTTTTGTGGAAGAACAGTTCCGTCCGGACAGCCGGGTGATTCTGCATTACCGTCTGCAGGAACAGAACGGCGGAGACAGCGGATGGATTTCGGAACCGATGCGGAATGTCTACAGAGGTATCTTTGTCCGGGAGTTTCTTCTTTTCTATGGAGAGACGCTGACCTATTACCTCAGTATTCTGGAACACGGAGAAATCCGTAAGACCGACAGCTATCAGGTTTCTCTGGTGGGGATGGATACCGGCGGGATTACCCGTTACAAGCTGCTGAACCATATGCTGGAGGCAAGGGCAGAAGGAAACCAGGCGGAGCTTACAAGGACACTGCGGCAGTACCAGAGTCAGGATGTGTACGTCCGAAAACTGCTCCCCCTGATGGAATAATTGTTCCGGGCGCGCGGAAAGGAAGCAGGAGGCAGAATATGCGTGTACACAATCTCATAGTCGGGATTGATTTAAACAGAACGGCTCCCCAGCTGTGTTACTATGACACGGAGCGTGGAGATTCCGGTACGGCTCCCCTGAAAGCCGGGAACGAGGAGATTTCCTTCCGCGAGGTTCTGGATGCCTGCGAAAAACAGGTGGGGGATAATCTCGACGAAGATACAGAAAGCGTGCGGCAGGAGCAGGAGGATCTGGCGGACAAAACTGCCGGAATGCTCCGGCAGGCTCTTGCCACACTGGGTCTGGAGGATCCCGGAAGTCAGATATCCGGGATGATGATTACGGTTCCGGTTCTGTCCCGGGCGCTGGTCAACCTGATTCAGGGCGTCTATAGGCGCCTGGATCTGGAAAGCAGCCGGGCCTTTCTGCAGGACTACAAGGAAAGCTTTTACTACCACACTCTTTACCAGAAACAAGAGCTCTGGTCCAGAAATGTGGGCTTTTTCCTGTTTCAGGACAGGGATGTGAGCTTCTTTTCGCTTTCGTCCAACCATATGACAAGACCGGTTACGGTAACGGTGGAAAGCGGCATGACGGTTCACCTGAACGGGGACTCTTCGGTCTGGGACAGCCAGTTCTGCCGTATGGTGGACGATTCCCTTCGGCAGAATCTGTATTCTGCTGTTTTTCTGATGGGGGACACCTTTGACAAGACAGCGATGAGTCGCTCCACGGCTCTGCTCTGCAAGGGAGGCAGAAAGGTTTTTGTGGTGGACAATCTTTTTGCCAGAGGAGCCTGCTGCGGCGCAAGAGAAAAAACGGTGGAGAAACGGCTGGCCGGCTATCTGTATCTGGGAGATGAACTGATCCGGAATAATGTCGGCATGCAGATGACGGTGCAGGGGACAAAGACCTTCTATCCGCTGATCAGCGCCGGCGTAAACTGGTATGAGGCGGAGCGGGACTGCGAGATTCTTCTGGTCGGAGAACCGGAGCTTATCTTCACGTTGTCCGGGATGGACGGAAGAAACCGCAGGGAAGTCCGGATGGAGCTTCCGGGATTGCCCCAGAGACCTCCCAGGGCCAACCGGCTGCATCTTCGGTTCTGCTTCGAGTCTGCCCACAGGATGATGATCGAGGTGCAGGATATCGGGTTCGGGGAGATGTTTCCGGGAACGGGGCAGATCTGGAGAGAGGAACTGAAAGCATAAGAGAATCCGGGAAAATTCCCGTAAAGGAGGGCATTTGCCATGAGTGAAGTAATACTTTGCCAGGTCCCCCGCGCGAAGCAGCCTTTTTATGCGGAGGATATTGATCTGAAGCTGTATTCCATCGAGGAACTCTGCTATTTTATGCAGGGACATCTTGCCCTCCTGAGCCCTGATTTTTTCAGCCCTTCCATGACGGACTGGCTTGGCGGAGAACTGCATCTGCACCGCCTGGCGGAGACGCTGGAAAAGCAGAGAGCAGGCGGCGCCGGGCTGGAGAATCTGATTCTGCCGGTCTTTCAGGAAATCGGCTGGCTCAGTCCGGCAGGGAAAAACAACCTGTCGGAAAAAATACGGGAGATGGAAGCTCTGCCGGAGGAGGTCCGGATGAAGCAGAAAGGAGATGTGCTTGCCGGGTATGAAAAGTACACCAGGGCTGTCCGCTGTTATCAGAAAGCCCTGAAGCTTTCGGAAGGTGGGGAGCATTCCACGGGCGGACAGTTCCGGGGCACAGTATATTACAACGCGGGAGCGGTCTTTGCGCGGCTTTTTCAGATGGAGGAGGCGTGCGAATGCATGAAGAAGGCGTTCGACCTGCTTCAGTCATCTGTCGCCCGGAACGGATATCTCTTCTGCGTCCGCCTGAAGGACGGTGAAAAGGTATTCCTACAGAAATGCAGGGAGCTGGGCACAGAGGAGGCGGACAGGGAGGAAATGGAACGTCAGATCCGGTCTCTTCCGGAACCGTCTGTGCCGAAGGATGTAGATGCTGCGCTGAATCGGTGGGTGCGGGAATATCACAGGCAGACGGATCTGTAAAAGGCGGAAATTCGGGCGGGAACAGCATTTACAGGGAGGCGGAACAAAAGATGAAGGTCGTTTTACTGGCAGGAGGCTTCGGGACAAGAATATCCGAGGAGTCGCAGTTTAAGCCGAAACCGATGGTAGAGATCGGAGGAAAACCGATTCTCTGGCATATCATGAAGGAATATCTGTGGTACGGATTTAATGACTTCATTATCTGTGCGGGATATAAGCAGCAGGTCATAAAAAAATGGTTCGCGGATTACTATCTGAACAATTCGGATGTAGAGTTTGATTTTACAAACGGCAGAAAGGAGATGCGGGTGCTGGAATCTCACTGTGAGCCCTGGAAAGTCACGGTGGTTGATACGGGACTGCATACCATGACAGGGGGAAGAATCCGGCGGATCCGGAAGTATGTGGGAGATGAGCCCTTTTTTATGACCTACGGGGACGGGGTCTGCGATGTCAATATCCGTGATCTGCTGAAATTTCATCAGCAACACGGAAAAATCGCAACGCTTACCGCTGTCATCATGGAACAGCAGAAGGGAATTCTGAATATCGGAGGAGACAACGCGGTTAAGTCCTTCCGGGAGAAGAATATCCAGGACAGTTCCCCGATCAACGCAGGGTATATGGTCCTGAATCCGGAGATCTTTGACTATATTGATGGGGATGACACGGTTTTCGAGAAGGAACCGCTGGAGAGGCTGGCGGAGGAGGGGGAGCTGATGTCTTACATGCACAAGGGATTCTGGCAGTGCATGGACAACAAGAGGGAGATGGATATGCTGGAAAAACTTCTGGCGTCCGGACACGCGCCCTGGAAAAAATGGGAAAATTAAAGTAGTGATAAGTTTCTAAAGCCTGCCGGCCCGTTATGGTGTCCGGCAGGCTTTTTCTGTGTCAGAAGAGGTTACATGACCGCCAGGGCGATCAGATGTACCACAAAGGAACAAATCCAGGCAATGGCACACTGGAAGAGTACTATGCCTGCCGCCCATTTTCCTCCGAGCTCATTGCGGACGGAGGAGATCGCTGCTACACAGGGGGTGTACAGCAGACAGAAGACCAGAAGCGCCACGGCGGCAGAGGGCTTCAGGGACGCCATGAGGGCGGCAGTGGAGCCAAAGAGTACGTTCAGGGTGGACACAACACTCTCCTTCGCCAGGAACCCTGTGATCAGGGAGGTGGAAATCCTCCAGTCACCGAAGCCGAGCGGACGGAAAATCGGAGCAATGACGCTTGCGATGACAGCCAGCATGGACTTCCGGGAATCGGTCACCATGGTCAGATGGAAATCAAAGGTCTCCAGGAACCAGATAACGATGGATGCCAGAAAGATGATGGTAAATGCCCGCTGAAGGAAGTCCTTTGCCTTCTCCCACAGCAGCTGGGCGACATTTTTCGGGCTGGGCAGCCGGTAGTTCGGGAGTTCCATGACGAAGGGAACGGCCTCTCCTCTGAATACGGTATCCTTGGAAACCCGTGCCACCAGAATACCGACAAGGACGCCCAGCGTATAGAGACCGATAACAATCTGCCAGGCGTATTTCGGGAAAAAGGCGGCGACGAAGAAACCGTAAATCGGGTATTTTGCGGTGCAGCTCATAAAAGGAGTCAGCATGATCGTCATTTTCCGGTCCCGCTCCGAGGGAAGCGTGCG
>CACVSR010000060.1 GCA_902756775.1 uncultured Lachnospiraceae bacterium
CGGCATTTTCCAGTGAATAGCCCGCAGCCATAGATGTATGAATGGAGCAGAGAAAATCCTTGAAATGAAGATTGAGAAGGCGGATTCTTTCCCTGCCCATCTGCCTTTGGCGGCAGATACAGTAAAATACGGAAAAGACTGCCGCCGCCGGCAGTGCAGGAACGGATTCATAGCAGAGCCAGACAGCCCCTGCCCCGATCAGCGCACCTTCCAGAAGGAAACGGGCACACTGCGTGGCAGACAGCCTGTATTTTCTATAATCCGTTTTTCCCGGACGCCCGCCGCTCCTGCAGACGCCGGAGCTTTTCTTCCCGAAAAAGTCCGTCCTGCCGGACAAGGCGGCTTTTGCCGTCACGGCTGAAAATTTTCCGGAGGCAGACCTCTCCGTTTTCCATCCCTGTAATTTCCGCAATTTCTTCCACCTTTCTTTTTCCCGTGCTGTCCCTGGACAGATGCACCAGAATTTCTACTCCCGCCGCAATCTGTCTGCGGATGACCGGAACCGGAAGTTCCATGCCGCTCATCATCACCATGGAAACAAGCCTCTCAATCATATCCGCGGCACTGTTGGCATGGGCGGTTCCCAGGCTCCCCTCATGTCCTGTATTCAGACATACAAGAAAATCCGCCGCCTCTGCACCCCGCACTTCTCCCACGATAATTCTGTCCGGCCGCATGCGAAGCGCCGTCCGGATCAGATCCCGGATAGAGATCTCCCTGCACTCCTCCATGGACGCGTCTCTGGCCTCCAGACGAACCAGGTTGGAAATTCCCCTGAGCTGAAGCTCCGCGTTATCCTCGATGGTGATAATCCTCTCTCCCTCCGGAATACAGCCGGAGAGTGCATTCAGGAATGTGGTCTTTCCGGTGGACGTCCCTCCGCCGATCAGAATCGAATATCTGGCCTGCACAAGGTCTCCCAGAAATTCCGCTGCCTCCCTGGTAATGCTGTCCGCCTCCACAAGCCTTCGCATGGTAATCGGATCATCCGGAAACCTTCGGATGGTAAGAACCGCCCCGTCCAGCGCAACCGGGGGAAGCACCACATTAACGCGGGCTCCGTTTTCCAGCCTGGCATCCGCAATCGGCTTCTGTTCATTGACAATCCGGTTGCAGGCTCCTGTAATCTGCTGGATCACATCCTCATACCTCTCACGGGAGGGAAAGCTTTTATCCCAGAGACGAATGACGCCGTCCTTTTCATAAAAAATATTCCGGTAACCGTTTACCATGATTTCCGTGACCGCCGTGTCATCCATCAGCTCCTGCAGAACATCCAGTTTTCCCACGGAATACAAAAGATTCTTCCGGATCTTCTCCTTCTGCGGAAGAGTAAGAAGCGGATTTTCCTGCCAGATCAGCCGATCCACCGTCTCCTGAATTTCTTCTTCCGAATAGCCGTTTTCTTCCCCCAACTGCTCTCTCAGCATCCTCCGGAGCCTTTCTTCCGCCCCGGAAGGACTTTCCGGCTCCTCCCTCTTCTCTTCAGAATACCGGGATTGTTTTTCCTGACGATTCCCTTTCATGCTCCATCTCCCTTACCAAACGATAAAAAGCTCCCTGTGTCACCGTAAACGCCAGATCCTCCTGCACCTCATCCGGAGAAGGCGGGGCAATCACATGCATCCAGGGCTCGTCCTCCCGCATACCGGTACGTTTCAGCAGCTTCTGAAAATGAGCCAGGCGGAATCCGGATTCCCGGTCTGAACCGACAGGCAGGTAGATCTCCGAGCATTCCTTCAGAAGGTCTGGAAGGCTTTCCAGACAGTCCCCGAAATCTGCCAGAAGGACCGAGTAATCCGTGTGATCCCGGATAGAGCAGAACAATGTTTTCCACTCTTCAGCCCCGATATCCCTTAAATCCTCCGGAAAAGAGGCCGGAAGAATATAGTCGAGATTTCCGAATGTCTGAACCATTCCTTCCAGAAAGTAAAACAGATGCCCGTTTTTCCTTCTGCTGAAGTACACCAGGTCGCTGACGGTTCTCCCCGGAATCCGTACTCCCATTGATTCTGCCGCTTCCTCCAGTCCTGAAAGCGGATCCAGATTCAGGTACAGTACCCGTTCTGACCGGGCAAGATACCCTCCGAGGGCAAGGTCGAATAAGATCTTCCACGAACAGCCGGAGGGACTGTAAACTCCGGACAGCCGGAACTCTTTTTTTCCGCGGGCAGCCGGATTTAAAGCCGACTGTTCCGCCGCGTAGCAGTCCATCACCTCCCGGATGATCTGCGATGCCGGCTGATATTTAAAAACCTTTGCGCAGTCATCTTCTTCCTTCGTCTCCTCCAGGTCTGATATTTCCCCTGGTATTTCCGAAAGACCCTCGGAAAGCATCATCCGCTTTCCGACAGAAAGCTGCCTGACCTTCTCTGTCATTGCCCGTTCCGAAACCAGAAGAATATCAATCTGTCTCTCCGCGGCAAAGGCGCAGAGCGTTTCCGCAGAAGTAAAAGCATGAATTTCAAAAGGAATCCCCTTTCTTTGGTTCAGATATTCCATAAAGTTTCTGGCATATGCCTCCTCCACATCGCAGACGGCCAGAACCGCTCTTCGGCAGACACGCATCAGACACCTCCAATCCAGAGCAGGACACTCATCAGAACAGGTATGGTCATATGAACAGACTCCGCATATTCGCCGGTTTTCCTGTAAACAGGTCTTCCGGAACGGCCGGATCTTTTACTGTTTCCGTACCTGCAGATCATTTTCAGATAATCAATAAAATAATGGATGCGCGGCAGGAAGCTGCCGTCGGAAAAGAGTAAAAGAAAGGAAAAAACAGAACCGAACAGAAAGGTCCGGAACACGCAGTGAAGAGCCGCAGATGGTCCGAGGATTCCCCCTATAACCATAAGAAGCTTGATATCCCCTGCTCCTACAGACCGGTATAAGACCAGCCACACAGGAAAAAGAAGAAAGAAAGGGACGGCGGCTCCGGAAAAATACGACCCTAATCCAGGCGGCCCGCAGTCTGCCAGCCGCTGGCACGCGGCAAGAAGGGCACAAATGAAAATCCATCCGTTCGGAAGCCTCATCCTGTCCAGATCCAGAAGGGCAGAACCGGCGCAGATCATCAGCGCCAGTGCATGTTCAGCTGTCAATCTGCAGGCCTCCTGTCTTATGAAAGATCTGATACAGCCGTCAAAACCGCAGGCGGATGACGGCACCGGGTTGCAAGAAAAAAAGAGTAACCGGATTCCGGGCGGAATCCGTAAAGAAATGAGTTATGTCAATCTGTGATGTGATTTCATCCTAGCAGGCAGAGAATCTTTTGTCTATAGACAGAATACACAGAATCCCTCCGGAGGTTTTGTAAAACCTGCCGGAGGGATTCTCTCTCTTACAGATATTCGCACGGATCGGAAGTTTCGGAAACCACCCGCCGCAGAACCGCTCTCAGCCGGCCTGCACGGCTCCGCTGTCCGCGCTGTTGTAATAGACGCCTTCGGTCTGCTGCCCTTCCGGCGCGGATGCCAGAGAATAGGACTGGGAGTAGTAACAGACGACAGGCTCCTGGATCTCCACCAGATTAAAAATCTGCGCCGCCGCAGCAGCCGGAAGATTCACACATCCGTGGGAACCGTCGCTGACATAAATATCTCCTCCGAAAGCTCCGCGCCAGGAGGCGTCATGCAGGCCGATTCCTGTATAGGTAAAAGGCATCCAGTAGCTTACAGGCTGCGTATATGTGTAGTAATCCTTCTTTCCAGGGATCGCGTCTCCCAGCAGCGTCGCGTTCTGCTTTTTATCCAAAATTTTATAGACGCCCTCCGGCGTATAATAGGATTCGTTCATCGTCCCGGAGACGACGTCTGTCTCAAAAGCAACCGCACCATCTCTGTACACCCACAGATGCTGGCGGCTCAGATCAATCTCCACATAATTCTGCCCGATTCCCGAATTATCGTCACGGGCAGCGTATTCGGTCTGCACCCGGCACGGCTCTCTTGTCGTTACGGTACCGCTGTCCAGCTCCTGCGTAAGCTGCGCCGTCTCCGCCGGCTCGTCTATCTCATACCCGTAGTAACCGGTTCCCTTCACCGTAATATTGCCGATTCCGGTGGCAGGAAACGTACGGTCCCTGTTAATGGTATCGTGATCCGCCGCAAGCCGGGACACAAAATCCGAGACGTGCTGGTTCCACACCGCATCGTCCCTGGTCCATGTTCCGTCCGCGTTCTGCGTCAGCCACCCCGAAGTGGTCGAGCCGTCCAGCGTAACCTCCTCTCCGGGCAGCCGGTATGTGATACTGGCTCCCGTAATCTGGTTCAGCTGTGCCAGCTGCGCCTGCAGATCCGCATTATCCTGCTTTACCGCGGGCTGCGCATAGACGTCCTGTGCCTGTTCCAGATCCAGCGTCTCCCTGCCCCCGGACAGCGCCTGTTCTACCGCTGAGACAAGGGCATCCCTGTTCAGCGCTGTCCCCGGAGTCTCCGGAATGATAACAAATCCGCTGTCCTGCTTCTCTATTCTCGCATTTTCCGGCTGCGTCCAGCCGGATTCCTGCAACTCCAGGAAGCTGTCCAGTAGCTGCTTCAGATCCGATGTCCTGTATACAAGATTCCCTTCCGGAAGCACCACGGTTCGTACATTCCCATCGGAAGAATCCGCAGTTGCGGATGGGGGCTCCCGGAAAATGCCCTTTACGGTCTGGAAATCTCCGTTCCGGAACTGAAGCGTCAGCTGGTAGTCCGCCGGATCCACGGTCTGTTTCACCGTTTCCGGAAGATTTTCTGCCTCCCCTTCTGCCGCGGACCGGGCGGCAGCCGCCTGCGCCATTTGATCCTCTTTCCCGCTTTTTGCCAATGACAATATCCCGTAAGCAGCCAGTAGTCCTCCAAACACAAACACTGCCGTCAGCAGTAAAAGCATCCGGTTTTTCTGTTTCTTTCTTTTTTTCTTCATACAACCCCTTTTCCTGTCTGCTGCCTCTTCTATCTCCCCTGCGATTCCGGATTCCCATCAGTTCCGGATGCGCCCTTCCCCGGCTCCCCCGTCCGATGAAAGGGCATTTCTCCGAAAACTCTGTGCCGGATTCTCCAGACCCGTCGGATTCCGCTTTGTTTTCTACAGATTCCTGCAGTACTCCAGAATATGGCGGTAAAGTGTCCGCACGGCAGGCGCCATAAACTGCGTTGTCAGAGCCGCCAGCCCGATCATACGGCTGGCCGCCGGCTGCAGCGGATAGCTTTTTACATCATAGGGAATATCCCTCATAACCAGCTCCGGCATGATGCAGACGCCAAAACCACTTGCCACCATGGCGGCTGTGGCCAGGTCGTCCACCACATGAAAATCCGTGGGAACGTCCAGGCCGTTTTCCTTCATGTAATTCTGGATATCCGCATCTGTCGATTCCCGCTGCACGACAAAATTCATCTTTGCCATTTCCTCCACGGTGATCGCATCGCCGCTGCCGGTTTTACGGTAATCCTTCGGAACCACACAGACCAGCGGATCTTTGTAGAAGATTTCCAATTTCAAATCGCCGGCGCTGGAAGCGGAGAGAAATCCGAAATCTACCATCCCGTTCTTGATCCAGTAGAAGACATCGTCATAGGTTCCCTCAAAAACTTCAATGCGGATGGCAGGGTACTGCTTCCGGAAGGACTTGATAACCTCCGGCATAAAGGAGGTACAGGCGCTGGAAAAGCATCCCACCTTAACAGTTCCCCGCTTCATGCCGTTAAATTCCGCCACCACCTGCTGCAGACTTTCGTCGCTGTTCAGCACCGCATTCACATAGGGAAGAAGATGCTCCCCGTAATTCGTCAGTGTCACACCTGCTCGGCTCCGTGCCAGTACGCTGAAGCCCAGCTCCTTTTCCATGGATGAAATCGCATGGGAGATCGCCGAGGGCGTCAGACCCAGCAGATCTGCCGCTTTATGGAAACTGCCCGCCTCTGCCACCGTTTTAAAAATCTGATAACTTAATAATGTCATTTTTCTTCCCTGTCTGTGCTAAAATGTTGTTCATGTCAAGCCATATATCCAGACGCCCGCTGAACCGGGAAACAATTAAATATATTGCCATATTGACTATGACCTGCAATCATGCCGCTTTGGCATTGCTTCCTTCCGCTTCCGCCGCCCGCGTGGTTCTGACGGATATCGGCTACTTTACTGCCATCACCATGTGCTTTTTTCTTACAGAGGGCTATTTCTACACCAGATCTGTGCGAAACTACGCCATCCGCCTTCTGGTCTCAGGTCTTCTTGCGGAGCTCCCTTTCTGCATCGTGCGTGGAAGCTTTGCCCTTGATATGATGTTCACCCTGCTGGTCTGCCTGGGCGTCCTCTGTATCTGTGACCGGGTGCCGGATATAACGCAGAAGATCCTGCTGATTCTTCTGCTTGCTTTTCTGTCCGGCTTCTGCGACTGGGGTGTTCTTCCGGTGCTCTTTGTACTTCTGTTCCGGTTCAGCCGGGGAAACCGCCGTCTGGAGGCGGCATCCTTCTGCGTGGGAGCGCTTCTCCAGTTTTTCTCGGAGCTGGCCGGAAACTGGTCCCCCCTTGTTCCCGGAACAACGGCCGCCCGAAACGCCCTGTTTGCTTCCCTTCCCCTTCTTGTCTCCGGCGCCGTCATTCTCTGCCTGTACAGCGGAAGAAGGGCAGAACGCTTCCGAACGTTTCATAAGTGGTTCTTTTATTTCTATTACCCGGCGCATCTTGCCCTGCTTGCATGCTTCCATCTGCTTCTGACCCGGAATCCATGAAGGAATATCCCTGCGTTATACGGTAGAAAGGGCCTCCCGCCCGTGTCTGCAGATGTCGTTCAGACAGCAGTTTTCACAGCGGGGATGACGGGCGATGCAGACTTCCCTGCCGTGATAAACAAAACGATGGCAGAGATCGCTGCCTTCCTCCGGCGGAATGATTTTCCACAGCTCCCTTTCTACTTTGGCCGGCTCCTTTATGTCGTCCACCAGGCCGATCAGATTGCAGAGCCGGATGCAGTGCGTGTCCGTGACAATCGCCGGTTTTCCGAAAACATCCCCCATGACCAGATTGGCGCTTTTTCTTCCCACACCCGGAAGGGAGAGAAGCTCCTGAAAGTCATCCGGAACCTGGTCATGATATTTTTCATGCAGTACCTTCATGCATCGGGAAATATCCCTCGCCTTGCTGGGACCAAGCCCGCACGGACGCACAATTTCCTCTATGTCCCTGACGTCCGCCTCCGCCAGCGCCCGGACACTGGGAAATTTTTCATACAACTTCGGGGTAACCATGTCCACCCTTTTATCCGTACACTGCGCAGCCAGACGAACACTGACAAGCAGCTGCCAGGCATCCCTGTAATCCAATGTGCACGCCGCCAGCGGGTATTCCTTCTTCAGACGGCGGATGACCTCAAGCGCCAGTTCTTTTTTATCCATAAATCCTCCCACGGAAAATGATTTCCAGTATCAAATAGATGACCACCTGATGAAGCAAATAGAAAATCAGGGAGTGCCTCCCCAGCCAGGGAAAAAATCTGCCCGGCCATTCGCGGAGCCATCCCATCTCTTTTCTCTCCTGCAGCAGCAGGCTCAGAAAATATCCTGTCAGGAAAAGCGGAAACCACGTCAGAAGAGGAAAATAATCCACAGAATAAAACCCATCCGGCGGGAATCCGAGCCAGGCAGTAAAAAGATTTCTGTACAGCTGCCGGGCAAGCGGTATCTGCAGCCCGAAAACATTCAGATACCCTTTCTGCAGCTCCTGCAGCAGAACAAAAAGCGTGAGACTGCATAGAATGCCGGCAAGAGGAGGGATCTTCCTGAGCGCCCCATCCATGGGAATCAGCAGCAGCATACAGCTTCCCAGCAGTGTGAGCACCCCAAAGAGGACAATACTTTCGGGCATTGCCAGAAATGTGACGGCTGACACCAGAGCGCCCGCCGCAAAAACAGTCAGCCCCCTCTTCAGATGCCGGTGTCCCAGCGGCCAGCAGAATCCGGAAAGCAGGATGAAGCTCATACAGATGCTTCTCTCCCAGAGAAATCCCGGCATCGTCTGATACCAGTGCACCTTTACTCCATACATATAATTCAGATCCCAGAGCGTATGGTAAGCGGCCATGCTGAGCATGGTCACGCCACGGAATCCGTCCAGTTTCTCATATCGTTCAGGCATATTCCTCCAGCGCTTTCTGATCCAGTATGACCAGATCATGTCCGCAGGCAGCCAGTATTCCGTCATGAATCATGGCGCTGATTTCTCTAGACAGAGAAGGCCTGGTCACATTCAGATAATCCGCAAGATCTTCCCGTGACATGACGGCCACACGGTTTCCTCCCTTCTGCCTGTCCAGCAGATAACGGGCTACCTTTTCCCGTATGCTGGCGCCGCCGAGGATGCGGAGCCGCCGGTTCATCTGGAAAGCCTTCTCTGCAAAAATCTGCAGGAGACTGCCGCTGATTTTCAGCGCCGTTTCCATATCCCACGCACTCCGGAAGTCCTGCTTCTGTCCGGCGTCCCCCGGACGGGAATCTGCAGAACACAGATGTCCAGTGACAAAATCCGGCTGATTTCCGTGCATTCCGCGTACATTCCGTAAGAATCCAGATTACGGAACGCATAGATCTCACCGAACAGATCTCCCGGTCTGTCGATGACCGCCAGCACAGACCGCTTTCCTCCCGGCGTATCCTTCGCCACGATTACCTCGCCGGAGAGAAGGATCCGGATCTTATCCGGCCTGTCCGACTCGGAAAACACACGCTCACCCTTGCCGAAAACGCGAATGGAACTGAATCCCTCCTGCAGGACATTCCGGATCTGTTCTTCATCCAGATTTTGGAACAGAGGACTTTGCCTGATCACCTGCAGATATTTTTCTTCCATCTTTCCTCCTCTTCGTCCCTGCCGGCTTGTCATCCGTTAGTCCCTGTGCCGGCCGTTCCTGAAGTATTTCCGGACGTATCGGCTCCTGTCCCGTCTGTGTTTGTGCCGGTTGTTTCCGTTCCGGATGTGTCCGTCCCGTTCTGGCGGGCAAGCACGGTTTCCGCCGGGGTCATGGTGCCGTCCGTTCCGTCATAGAGCTCCTCCTGAGACAGATCCACACCGTCCATATAATATTCTGTCGTGAGAATCTGTCCTGACCGGGTGACCAGTTTCTGCAGTGTTGTCTGCGCACTGTCTCCCGTCAGCAGCTGCGGCTGATAGTTGTTGGTGGATGAATCCGATGTAATGCTGCAGGGAATCGCCTTGATGCTGGTTCCCGTGACATTGCGGCCTGCGTCCAGCGTTACATCCGCCTGAAAAATAATCGTGTCTGTCTCAGTAGGCGAGGTATTGCCTCCAAAACAGAAATTACCCAGACTGTAGGCAATATATTTGCCTTTATAGCTCTCAATTCCCTGAATAATATGCGGATGATGGCCGATCACCAGATCGGCTCCGTTATCAATGGCAAAGTGGGCCAGTGTCACCTGGTTCTCATCCGGCGTATCGCTCAGCTCTACGCCCCAGTGAAAGGCGCAGACCACGATATCCGCTCCCTTATCTTTCAGCGACTGGATATTGGTTTTGATCTGATCCTCGCAGTCCAGATGATCGTCCAGCTCATAAATACCGGTCAGTCCCACTGTGACATTCTTATTTTTCACCTCATAGAGCGCAACGTCGTCGTAGCCAAACGGCGTAATCCCGGCGCCCTTCAGATTTTCCACGGTATCATCGTCAGCCCTGTCTCCGTAGTCATGGCTGTGGTTGTTTGCCAGATCCGCCGCTTCCACAGAGCCATCTGTCAGGATTTCCGTGTAAGAGGGGTTTCCCTTAAAGGCAAACTCCTTATCCTCCCTGGTATTCCGGTCCGTCAGGGCACATTCCAGGTTAATGCAGGTCAGATCGTCCGCCGCGAAGGTATCGCCTACATTCTTAAAAAACCAGGCAGCACCGTTTTTGTCATAGGCCGCGTTAAAGCTGGTGTCATAGGTAAAGTTTTCATCTGTGCCCAGAATACAGTCGCCGGCAAAGCTCATCAGGACACTGGTGGGCTCTGCGCCTGCCGTCGGCGTCGGTGTCACAGAGGAAGAGCTGCTGACAGTCCCCACACTTTCTGTTCCTGTTCCGGGTGTATTGGCGGAAGCATTTCCGGCACTTCCCCCGGATGTCCGCCGGACTACAGAACCGATCAGAGACACCAGCAGAACAAGGATCAGCAGAACGGCCAGAATACAGGAAGCCAGGAACAGCCGTGACTGCCTCCGTTTCTGTCTCTGAAGAATTTTCCGGACGCGGTTCAGTCCTTCCGAGGTTACCGGCCGGAGCCCGTGCTCCATGGACCGCAGGATTTTATCTGCCCGCTGCATATCCTTTTCTCCGGTCACCCGGCTGTAAAAACTCTCCGATTCTCTTGCTTTTTTCCTATCCGACATATCTACGCTCCCCTTATCTGACTCCCCTGTTTCCGGCTGCTCCCCTGACGGGATTCGCCCTGTTACCAAAATCCCCCTGCCGCAGATAACTATGCATACGTCCATGATACCTGAAAGCCCTGAAAATAGCAACGGAACCGTAACATTTGTTACCGACTTTTCCCCATTCCCCCGATATCATAATTGCATAAGTCCAGTTTCGGAGCAAAAACTTACGGGCCGCTTG
>CACVSR010000061.1 GCA_902756775.1 uncultured Lachnospiraceae bacterium
TCTGGAGGCGGTAATTAACTCTCACTGGAATCGAGGCAGATATTTCAACCGTAGGCTATACTGAAAACCGGTATAGTCTAACTGGTTGGGAAAGTACTATATAATGAGATTCTTGATTCACCATCAAGTACAGGCTCCAATGCACATAAAGTGTAGTTGGTGCTATGGACATCCATTGCGATTTTGAGTATTCTTCATTAGGTGACCACCTTTTGTATGCGGTAATCCCTGTTACCATTGATATTTCGTCAATCATTAGTATACAGGTAGATCCTCGATGCTACAAATGTGAGGTCACTTCATATTATCTATGTATATCGGTTATAATACCGGCAGAGGCCTTGTGCTAATGACGTCTGTAATTTTTCTGGTGTATTGATGGCGGAATGTGCAGATGAAAGGTATATTGTTTTAAAATACGGAAAGGGTAATCTGGTGACGGAATGAGGGTTTTGAATTTTGGATCACTGAATATTGATTATGTTTACCGGGTAGATCATATTCTGGTTCGGGGAGAGACACTGCTGTCTGAGGACAGGAAGGTTTACGCAGGCGGAAAGGGACTGAACCAGTCCGTTGCGCTTGGAAGAGCGGGCTTGGATGTCTGGCATGCCGGAAATATCGGGCAGGAAGGGAAGTTCCTTCTGGATATTCTTCATGACGCGCATGTCCATACAGAGCTTGTCCGGGTAAGAAGTGATATTCCCTGCGGACACACCGTGATTCAGAATGACAGGGAAGGAGATAACTGTATCCTTCTGTTCGGAGGCGCTAATCAGAGCGTTACAGAAGAACAAATCGACGATGTGCTGGGGCATTTTCAGGCAGGGGATTATCTTATCCTGCAAAATGAAGTGAATTGTCTTGCGGCGATCATGAACAAGGCACATGAGAGTGGAATGAAAATTGTTCTGAATCCCTCTCCGATAAACGGGCAGATTTCCACGCTCCCCTTGAATTTTGTGGATTATTTTTTTGTCAATGAAATAGAGGCAGGGCTCCTGACAGGAACAAAAAGCAGAACTGCCGGGGAACTGGTTCCTGCGATCCGCAGTCATTTTCCGAAGGCGAAGGTCATACTGACTTTGGGAGCGGAGGGTTCCTACTACATTGAGGGAGAGACCGTACTGCACCAGGATATTTTCAGGGTGAGAACCGTGGACACCACGGCAGCGGGTGATACGTTCAGTGGCTATTTCATGGCGGGCATTCTTCGCGGAGATAATCCTGCGGAAGCATTGCGCCTCGCATCGAAAGCCGCTGCTCTCGCAGTGTCACGCAGAGGCGCAGCCCCCTCTATTCCCGCGATGGGAGAAGTCCTGGACTTTGCGTAGAACCCGCATGCTTTCTATACCTGCCGCAACAAGGGTGATGCATATTGCCCGGAGGAGATAACGGAGAGGGCTGTATGATTCACGTCTGAATAAGAAAATCCGGATAATATAAGCGATTCGCATAATTCAGGCGATTTCTTCGGAATTTTATGCTTTGACTTTGCTTTGTCCAATTACGATGTTGAATCATCCTGTTTGTTCTTCTGGCTGAGCGTTTCTTTTAGCTTTTCATCATCAACCGATAATTCCTTTTCTGCGTAAGCTTTGGAATTATCGGTGCGGCTCAGAAGGTCGCCCTTCTCCGCGTAAACTGATTTGTAAGAGTCATCATTCAGATTGTAGTAATGATTTAAACTGCACCTGTCACAGGGGCTGCGTTGAAAAAACATTTTGATGAGGGCGGAAGACATAGGTAAACTTGCAGTCAAAGCGATGAAAAGGGAAGAACGTTGGAGAGATAAAGGAGAACAAAAATATGTTAGAGATTGGGACAAAGGCACCGGAGTTTACAATTCCGGATCAGAACGGAGAGATGAAATCATTGTCGGATTATCGTGGCCAGAAGGTAGTCCTGTATTTTTATCCGAAGGATATGACTGCGGGATGCACAAAGCAGGCATGTGCTTTCGGAGAACTGTATCCCCAATTCCTGGAGAAAGGCGCAGTGGTGCTTGGAGTGAGCAAGGACACTGTCGCATCACACAAGAAGTTTGAGGAAAAATACGGTCTGCCGTTTACGCTTCTCTCTGATCCGGAAAAAGAAGTGATTCAGGCGTATGACGTCTGGAAAGAGAAGAAAAATTATGGCAAAGTCAGTATGGGAGTTGTCCGGACGACCTATCTGATTGATGAAAATGGAATTATTATCAAAGCATTTGGAAAGGTGAAAGCGGCAGATAATCCGGCGCAGATGCTGGGAGAACTGGGATGAGAATCATCATTTCCCCGGCGAAGAAGATGCGGACAGATACCGATACACTTGTCGGCATAGGATTGCCAGTGTTTCTCGAAAAAACCGCGATCCTGAAAGAATGGATCGGTACACTTTCTTATGATGAGAAGAAAAAGCTTTGGGCATGCAGCGATAAAATCGCAGAACAGAGTGCGGCACAATTTGCGGAGATGGATTTGTGCAGAAATCTGACTCCGGCTCTGCTTGCGTATGACGGCATTCAGTATACCTATATGGCGCCGGCTGTGTTTGAGGACGGACAGTTGGATTATGTACAGGAACATCTGCGGATTCTATCCGGATTTTACGGCGTGGTTAAACCCATGGATGGTGTCGTTCCCTATCGTCTGGAGATGCAGGCAAAGGCAGAAATCGGCAGGTGTCATAATCTGTATGAGTTTTGGGGAGATATTCTTTATCGCGAAGTGATGGACGAAAGCCGGATTTTAATCAATCTGGCTTCCAGAGAATACTCGAAGTGCATAGAGAAATATCTGCAGCCGGATGACCGCATGATCACCTGTATCTTTGGCGAGCTGCTGGATGGAAAAGTGGTTCAGAAAGGCGTTTACGCTAAGATGGCCAGGGGCGAGATGGTACGGTTTATGGCTGGTATCGGGGCGGAGGAACCGGAGAAGATCAAAAACTTCAACTGGAGCGGATACCAGTTTGATGACGGACGGTCGTCGGAAAGGAAGTACGTCTTTCTCCGGTCGGTAAAGAGTCCTGGCATAACCGAGGCATCCGAAAAATGATCGAAAGAATTTTGATATCTACTACAGACTGGATAAATCCAGAACCGTGGGAGAATTCTCATGAAAAAAATGATTATTATTGCGGCAATCTGTGCGGTGTTTCCCGCAGGAGGATGCGGAAATCATAGAACACCTGTGGTCAGAGTTGTTACATCCTCTCCGGATGACGGCACCCAGGGCTATGAGATGATCTATGAGGGCGGAAAAGTAAAAAAGACAGACAAGTTCACGCCGGAAGCGAACACCATTTATCAGGCAGATTTCACAGATTTTTCGGGGACTATCGAAGATAATAAAATCGCGGTCACGTTAATTGATACAAAGCTGACCGATAAGGATGGCAACGAGATAGAACCGGATGAAAACACCATTAAGTTCATGCAGTGGATTGCGGACAATTCAGAACACAATATTTATGAGGCAGACTTCATCCCTCTTCAGGATAAATATTTTGCGCTTGTAAAGCTGAATGTGAACTGGTGGGATCCTTGCGTTTTGTATATGTATGATACGGAGGAGCAGAAGTTCTCTGAATTGTACAAATGGGATCATGTGAATATTGAAGGCGTTTCATTGCCGGATTAATGCGTTCTCTTAGCGATCCGGGCAGTGGCAAAATGTCTGGAATTTCAGCTGAAAAAGAAAACCTCTCCTTTGGGTCGGAAGGGCAGAGACCTTCCGGCCGGCAGCAGAAAGGCGTGGCGCCGGCGGATCGTCAAATGATCTTCGATCCATCCGTCTGTGATCAGGAGGATCGGGCTGTCCTTCGGAAAATCTTTTGCGTTTTCCAGAAGATTAACCGCCGGCTGTAATCTGGTGCCGCCGCGGCCGACCACCCTGACCCTGCCGGCGATCTGATCTGTATCAAGATAGCCCGCATCATAAGCATCCGCATCGCAGAAAATGACACGGACAGCCGGTACATCCTTCGATGCTGCATAGCTTGCGATAGAGCCAAGCACTTTCCCGATATCTTCCGCAGACATGGATCCGGAGGTGTCAATGACGACTCCGAAGGTAGATGCCATTTTTTTTGTCTCGGTTCGGATATACCGCGGCCTGGGGATCGTTGGCGAAGAGGCCTGCCTGCGGCTCGGATGCGCGTAGGAGAGGTGTTTCTCCTGGGTAAGGATATTTTCATCAAACCAGTATGCCAGCCGGACATCCCACCGGATCGGCGGCATGGTAAGGGCGCGGATCTCCTGGATCATCCCCGCGGGAATCGTCCCCCTTCCGGAATCCAGCTGGTATTCCAGGCCGGACATCAGTGCATTGCGGAAGAAATCATCCAGAGACACGCCGCGTGATCGGTCAGAGAGGCGGCTTTTTCCGCTTAGAATATCGCCCTTCCCCCAGCCGCGGAGCGTGTCCATTTTGGAATATTTACGAATATCACGGACGATCCGGTCATAAATCTCTTCCGCGGACTGGCCGGAGAAAGCTGGGTCGAAGAGGACGCCGTCCGGCATTTCCCCGACCTGCATCTCGTGGAGCCAGCCGTTGATCACATAGTCGCAGGCCACGTTCCAAAGATAGGGATTCCTGCCCTGAAGCCTTTTATGATGCTGCAGGCCGACATGAAGAAATTCATGTGCCAATACGAATTTCCATTCTTCTTCCGACAGGCCGCAGGCAGGGTTCACATAAAGCTCTCCTTCTTCAGCGTCTACGGCCACAATCTGTATTTCATTTCTCCGGCAAAGCAGACTGTCCTCCTTCATGCGGAATGCGGCGGCCATACCTCCGAAGAGCGGATAATGGTTCAGAAACCATGCTGCCGCTCTCTGTGCATCGCTTGCTTTTGCATCATCGTTTTCTTCACAGCCCGCAGCGATGCTGACCGCTTTCCTTACGGAATGGGAAAGCGTCAGCGCAAATTCTCTGGCATACATATTGTACTGGTGGTTTGACCATACAGGAGAGTTCGGATCATATTCGACGGGATTTTCCAGACCGACCATATCTCGCCGACCTTTTCCGGCAGTTCCGGCCGAATGATCGGCCTTATCTGTCGGCTGTGCCTGTAAATATTCATAGATTGCAAGTTCATCAGACATTTTTGAGGGCGGGATCAGATACTCATGTACGGTTTGCGGAGGTTCCCCGAAGTGAATATCCACAAGGAATTTATCGACGTAAAGGTCACAGGCTGTGTTCCAAAGATCCGGATCGAAGTCCGCAATTTTTTTCAGGGTTCCATCCTTCTGCCGGGTTTCATAACCGGGAACCTTATCAAGATCAAAATGTCCGAATGCGCGGTGTAGCATGGCATGAGCTGCTGCCCATGCCCACTGGGAAGGCGGGAAATCGGCATTTTTATTAAACAGAATCATCCCGTCTCTGGTCACCAGAACCGCCGCATCCTTTGCCATTGCAGTGTTGTGACGGAAACAGAATCCGTAATGATCCAGACGCCCGAAAAAGGGATGAAGCAGAACGGACTGTACACCGTCCTTCATCTGCTGCTCGGTGTGGGGAATGTTGCTGTGCTGATCCTTTTTCTTCATAACGGTCTGCGCTTAAAGTCCTTCTTTTCTTTCTTTTCAGTACTTATCAGTAACAAGCCTTGGCAGGTCGCGGACGATCTCCACGAGGAACCAGTCCGGCAGCGTTTCTTCTCCATCGGATGTGACAACCGACTGCGCAATCTCAAAACTGATCCGTGAAAGTTCATTGATCAATGCTTTTGCCCGGTAGGAAAGGTGCTGGCTGCCGCCATCGAGTTTTTGTCGGCTTCTGGGGAGATCGTGGATCAGCCGTGCCCGGAAGGACTGCGCCAGAAAGTAGAGGACATCTCGGTCCTTTGGATCGTCCGGCCACCGGGCGGTTCCCTTAATGATGTCATTTAAGAGGTATTTGTTCTTCAACTGTTTTGTGAAAGCAACGAACATCCCGGCATGATTGGCAGAAATACAGCCGTATGCGAGCATGCGGAGCAGTTCCTCCGAAAGCTGCGCGCTGCCTGTATCATAGCTCTTCAGGGCGTCGCTCAGCATGTGCCAGGAACGGGGAGTGGAAAAGGGTTCCTCTGTCTTGGGCGGTTCCGCGAACAGATGATCCGGCCGCTGGGAAATATAGGCGGTTACATAAGGGTGAAGACCTGCTTCGTAGGCCCAGGCGAGCCACTCGTTTACATTGGGCTTAAGCTGGACATGAAACATGCGGTTTAACAGAGCGGACGACATGGTCTTAACAATCGCATTGTCAGAGGAACGGTTTCCGGCGCCGATCACAATGCTGCCCTCCGGCAGATGATATTCCCCGACGCGCCTCTCGTAGATCAGGCTGTAAAAGGCTTTCTGAACCTCCTGCGAGCAGGCATTCAGCTCATCCAGAAAGAGGATATACGGATCTTTTCTGGCGATCATTTTGGGCGGAAGAAAAGCAGAGACGCCATCCTGTATCTGCGGAATGCCGATAATATCTTCCGGAGCAAGCTGACTGCCCAGAAGGGAAACGCAGGGCATGCCGACTTCCTCCGCGAACTTTTCGACGAGCGCGGATTTGCCGATGCCGGGTGCGCCCCAGATATAGACGGGGCGGACGGGGGAAATATTCAGAAGAACATCCAGAAGTTCTTTTTGTGATACAGAGACAGGAAGATTCATGATGCATACCTCGGAAATCATGCAATGGTGTATTCTATAACATTAGCATCCGGGGAGGCGCAGGTCACTGAACTTGCAGTTGAATGGGAAGAAAAAGCTTCTCCCGGCAGTTCAGGAGGCGTCGGAGCGGGTTCTTTGCGTGAAGGCCCGGACTTATCGGCGCAATTTTTTTATGTTTGTCGGAGGCTTCCGGAAAAAGACGTCCCTCGAAAAAACATCCCCGGAAAAAACCAAGCTCCCCGTCGATGACGAGGAGCTCTGTTATTTTTAATCCGAGAAGCTTGCAGAGGATGATCTGTGTCTCCAGTGAGGGAATGGACTTCCCGCTATACCATTTGTAAATGGTCTGCTCTGTGGTAATTCCCGTAATCTCCATGATTTCGCGCATCGAATACCCGCTTTCCTTAATGGCGCGCTTAATGTGCGCACCGGTTTTCTCCATATTGATGGAGATGTCCATGCGTTTTACGGGGTATTTTCTCTTAGAATTATTTTGCATATCATGCGCCCCCTTCCATGATCCGTATTTTTTTATTGTACTGCGGTTGTTCCGGGTTGTCACTAAACCGGTGGTTGAAATGGTTGCGTCCCATTGATGATTACCTCGCTTTCTTTGTGATGAATTGATTTTGAAGCAGTATAAATCTCGTCTGATACGGAGTGATAAATTCCTTGATTTCTCTCTAAGAGACCAAGGGAAACCAGAGAATTCAGTTTTTTGATAATATGTTTGGGGTTTATATGAACCTGTCTGGCGATCTGTGCCGCGGAAGCCCCTTTGGAAGCGGCATACAGGATCTCGCCGACCTGGCGGATCCGTTTTGTCTTATCTCTTGCATTACAGCCAATCTGCAGAAGATTCAGCTTTTCCGAAATTGACATATTACAGTAAGCTGGGAATGCTTTCGTATTTGCCAGGATTGAAATGCTGCAGTCGTCCTGTGTAAGACTCATGACAGCAGATGTGAATGTCTCGGAAAGCAATTCCCGCATGGAATTGTCTGGACAGAGAACCGTCATCTGCATGATTCTCTTTATGCCCTGCGAAAGTTCATGGGTACGCTTATTGTACAGCGCATTTTCTGTGCCGTCCGACATCAAGACAAAACCGCCGATTTTGTCATCAATTCCTTTGAGGATTCGCATACACGACAGGGCAGAGGGGGTTGTTGTAAAAAAGGTTTCATTGACAAATTCTCCGTTATCCGGACCGGATGCCACTTTTATTTTGTCATCCTTCAGATAACCGATCACGCCGTCTCCAATATGGACGATGAAATATCGGGAGCCACATACGGCAGTGGCAAGAAGTGTGGAGGACAGATCTCTCAAATCACACTGCAGACGGGACTGGGTTTCCTCCAGGGCATCAAGAACTTCCGAAAATAACCGTTGCCGAATGGCTGAAGCATTGGATTGTGCAAAGTACTCCTCAAAATGATCACCCAGATCGCTGCTTACACGTTCTAGAACGGCCTCCGCTCCGAAGTGGGACAGTTTTGCGGATCCGGCCCCGTCAGCCAAGGAGACAACCGTCACATCATCGTTTTTATATGTACAAACCTTATCTTGGCAGGGAATGCCGACCTTAAGATGTACACGGCCGACAGCTGTATATTCAGATGTTTTCCACATATTGAATCTCCTTTCTGTCGGATCAGACTCCGACAAGCCATTTATGAAAGCGTTCAAGGGCGCTCTTTTTTTCTGCACTGAATCCCGGATCCAGAATCGGATTCGGGATTGTCTGAAGACTTGGTGCTGGTGTAGACTGAGGTTTTGCGGATGAAACCGGCTGTTGTGTGGCAGCCGGTTTGGATGAAGAACTGGGGGCAGAGGGGATTGGCTGGACAGGATCCGGAGAAGGAATATGAGGCTGTCCGGGAATCTTCCGGTTGAAGTCAAGTCCCCCGTACTGCTTCTTTTGTGCCGCGGCATGCCGTTTTTCGAAATCGGCTTTTCGCTTTTTTCGGCAGGCAGGACAGCGCTTCGGAAGTTCATAGCCCATTTCTTTGTAGTGGTCAAACTCTGGGACGTATACCGGAAACTCCTTTCCGCAGTCTTCGCAGACGATCCATTCGCTGATTTTCTCCCGACATGCAAAGCAGTAAGAAGGCGGAGTGCTGTTTTTGCCGCTTTTTGACTCGTAATAAGGGAACTTCTCACCGCAGTGTTTGCAGACTGCCCAGAGGGCGTCTTTTCCGGCTTTCCATCTGGTCGGGAAAATGCTTTCTGACATAGGGTCGTTTTTGGCAAGCTTTCCTTCCCGCAGGAGGTAGTGATAATTAGAAAGGATCTTTATCCAGTCGGCGGCAGACAGCCTTTGATCCTCAGCGGTATGTGTGCCTCCCTTCTGGAAAGTGTTGTAGAAAGCCTCTTTGACGGCATATGTCAGATGGCTCCACATGAACTTCCATTGACCGCCTGGCTCGTTTTTGTTTCCGCTCTCACCGAGACGATACGGAAAGTTCATTTCCAGAATGTTCTCATTCTGCTTCCCGCCGTCGGCATGCGAATAGGGAAGTTTTCCGGGAAGAAGTATCTGAAAGAGGAGGGTGGCAATCGCAAAGTTCTCGTTGCCCATGGTGCGGAGGAAACTGTTGTACTCCTTCCCCTGGATTTCCGGAGCCGTGTAATTGCACTGACCGACAGGACAGGGGAGATCCTCAATCTGGTAACTGTCTGTATCAACAAAGAATACTTCTGTCGGGGACTTTACGAGGATATTCCCCGGATTGATGTCGCCCATGATAATGTTCTTGCTGTGCAGATAGTCCATCTTTTTCAGAATGGTAATGCAGAGCTGGACAAGATCCTCGCGTTTCCAGTCCGGATGCTTTTCCTTGAATTTGGGAATGGGACAGAAAATACTTGTCCGCAGTTCCTCGCCAACGGCTTTCTTCATCAGATAACCGACAAACTCGCTGTGGCTGTTGAAGAGCGGGATAACCGGAAAGCTGATGCCTCCGTACTCCAGTTCTTTCTTGGTCATCAGCAGAACCTTTTCTTTGCGGCGGGTTGTGACCTTATCTTCTTTATAGAGTTTTGCCACGAATTTCGTGTTCGTTTCATATACGGAACCTTCACCGCCGGATGCGATAAGTTTCCCAAGATTGAGCTCAGCGAACTGTTCTGTTTTTGGGTTCATTGCGTAGACAATATCAAATTCGCCCGGAACTTCCGTGAGCGGGAGGATATCATCGAGCATGTTCGTAGGGTGATCGCAGGTGCGGAAGACACCTGTGGACTGTTGCGTGAACACATTTCCAACAGAGACAGTCTTGTTGGTAGGGATGACCCATTTCCCGTTTTCACGCACGACCTGCATGTTGTTCAGATATCCCTGTGGGGTGATTCTCTTTACAACGGCGGCGTTAGCATGCACAGAATGGCTGTTATTGTTGTTAAGGATGTCTACGGCCAGTCCTTTGTCCTGTGTGATAAAAAGCATGCGGAAATCCTGGCGGAACTGGATGTAAAGGTGCAGAAACAGATGAAATTGCACCAATTTCAATTATACTATCGCTGTTCACATCCAGCCCAGTTGTCTCGATGTCAAGAAAGACGTATCTGTCTCCACCTACTTTTTCCTCCTTCTTTTCCTTAACAATACCGTCTTCTTCGTCGTTATGAGTTAGATAAGGTTTCGCGTACCGTCTTGCCCGATGAAGTTTACTTGCATTACTGAATCCACGCTCTGATAAAGAGGACGATGCTGTACTCTGCGGTATTACTATCAATGGGATTCCATCATAATCGACTACCTGACGCTGTGCATTTACGGATTCGAACGAATAGCCGATTTCATTAC
>CACVSR010000062.1 GCA_902756775.1 uncultured Lachnospiraceae bacterium
TGGACAAGATCTGGATCAAATTCTATAAGGTGGATAAAGCCCGAACCAGAGCCTATGGGGGCAGCGGTATCGGACTGTCTATTGTCAAGGCGATTATGGACGGACACCATCAGAAATGCTGGGCGGAGAATCAGGAGGACGGCGTGGCGTTCTATTTTACGCTGGAGAGCAAGGTGGAACTGTAGACGCTATCCCCCACAGAAATGCGGTACAAAAGAGTACTATCCCGCAACATCTCCTGAGGTGTCTTTGGTATTTGGGAGAAGCGCAGCAGGAAGATATTCTTATAGATGCGCCGCCTGATATTCCGGAAGAAAGGTGTCCGGTTTCGTGTACTCAATCTGCCGGACCTGCGAGGCGATCTCGGCAATCAGGCGGTTTCTGCTGCACAGCTTTTTGCCGTCCGGGGATGTCATAGACAGGTAGAGCCCGATTCCGATAATCAGACGGTCGAACAGGCCGGATTCCAGATCGGCGGAGTTTGCTTCGCAGAGAATACCCCCGGCCTTTTTCTGACCCAGATAGAATTCATCGGTTCCCCGGATGGAGAGAGACGGGAGCTGCAGGGTGGAAAAAGTACGCAGAACAGCCACAGCGGCGCCGCGGGAAACATTCTCAAGCTGTTCGGGACGAAGTCCGGCATGCAGCAAAAAGCTGCAGTAAATGCCCTGACAGGCGGGAGAGGGAAAGCTGCTTCCGTTGTGACCCCGCCCGGCGGTCTGGGTGTCGCTGACCAGAAGAAGCTCTCCGGTTTCTCCGGCGCCAAGCAGACGCGCCGCCTCCCGGTTCGTGGAGTCTACCTCCCGATATACCTTAAGCTTCAGGCTGCGGCAGTTTTCGGGAAGCCAGGAGCGGATCACAGAGGCAGACAGGAGATCCGAACCGTCGGTCAGACAGTAGCCACGGTTTCCCGCAGAGGCTATCGGGTAGCCATCCTGTATCAGGGCGTGAATAGCCTTCCACACGGCATTTCGAGATACACCCAGAGCGTCAGCCAGCTGCTGCCCGGAGACCGGCTTTCCCTCTCTTTTTTTCAGTTCTTCCAGCAGTTTTCCTTTTATACTCATTTTTTACCTTGGAACGCATGCTTTCGCACAGATTCCCATGTGCAGAAATTTTCTTTTCTGCAAAAAGCCTAACATAAGCGTATTCCACATGCAATACAGACAAATGTAAAATCACAGGCATATCAGAAATAATAATCAGAATATACCTGAAATTCACATGTAAATTCGCTACTTACAAAAAATGCGGTTTTTTGTTATAATTAAGTAGAAATACGGACGACAGAAGAATCAGAGTTCCTCTAAGACTTTTTATTGATTGCCGCAGGTTTATGTTTTTTTGAGAGAGGAAGTAAAAAATGTTTGAGAAGGGAGAATATGTGGTTTACGGGACCAACGGGCCCTGTCTGGTAGAAGAGATTACAAAGCTGAAGATGCCCGGCTGCGACGCGCGCAGGAAATACTATGTGCTTCGTCCGGTAGCAACCAATAAGAGCGTGATCTATTCCCCTGTAGACAATGAAAAGGTGGTTATGCGCAAGGTAGCCACCAGAGAAGAGGCGGCAGAATTACTGAAGGAGATTCCTTCCATCGCGGAGGCTTCCGTGGAAAATGAAAAGCTGCGGGAAGCCACCTACAAGAGCATCATGAAGGAAAGTGATCTGTGCAAGTGGGTGGGAATGATCAAGATGCTGCTTACACGCAGAAAGATTCGGGAATCCCAGGGAAGAAAATTCACATCCATCGACGAGCGTTATCTGAAGGAGGCGGAAGATCTTCTGGATTCGGAGCTCTGTCTTGCTCTGGGAGAGGACAGGGATACGGTCCGCAAGATGCTGGCAGATACGCTGACAGATGCAGCAAAGCAGAACGCCTGAACCGCAGAACCATGGCTCTCCCGGGGCTGATGGTTCTTTTTTTGTCTTGTTTTGACAATTACAGACGCCGGATGTACTATGAAAATATACATTTTAACGACCGGAGGGAGACAAATGGAGAATTCCTATCGCTTCTTTGCGAACAAAGACTGTAAATACTATCCCTGCCACCAGGGGCTGGAGGATTTTAACTGTCTGTTCTGCTACTGTCCGTTCTATTTGAAGGAAAAGTGCCCCGGAAGACCGGAGTTCTGGCAGAAGGATGGCAAAATTATCAAGGACTGTACAAACTGCACGTTTCCTCACCGTCCGGAAAATTACGATGTGATCATAAACTGGATCAAAAAAGAAAACGAGAAACGGGAGTTCAGTGAGGAAATCAGAAAAAAGGCGAAACCGGTCGGACAGAGTTGATAAAGAGCCGGTTTCTGCCGCACGCAATATCACAGGAGGAATTATCATGGCGTTTGAGAAGGAAACACTGATTGAGGATGCGCTGAAGCTGGGGTTTTCCCATGCCGGCTTTGCCAGCATTGATACGCTGAAGCCGATGGATGAAGTGCGGGACATGTGCGCGGTAGATAAGTGCCACGCCTATAATAAGACCTGGACCTGCCCTCCGGGCTGCGGTACCGTTGCCGAGTGTGGGGAGCGCATGAAGAAATATGACTGGGGCATTTTGGTTCAGACGACGGCGGAGCTGGAAGACTCCATGGATTACGAAGGGATGATGGACGGGGTAAACCGTCAGAAGGAAAACTGCGCGAAGTTCCTGGAGGAGCTGCAGGGCGTGTATCCGGATATTCTGGCGCTTACTTCAGCCAGCTGTGACATCTGCAAGAAATGTACGTTTCCGGACGCTCCCTGCAGATTCCCGAAGAAGGCTACTTCCGCCATGGAGGGGTACGGCCTTCTGGTCAGCCAGGTCTGCAAGGACAACCAGATGCAGTATTATTATGGGCCGAATACGGTTACCTACACGTCCCTTTTTCTTGTCAAGGACAAGTAAGCCGGATCAGTCCTTGGGAACTTCTGTTTTCCCGGAGCCGGAACGGATTTTAATTCCGTTTACCTCAACGTTGCCGGTAACCGGGATCAGGATGTATTCGGTTCCATCAATGATTCTTGATTCAATCAGATCTGTCCGGGAGGAGCTGACCGATATTTTCACGTCGTCGGAGCTGACCTCGAATTTCCGGGTGTTTGCCAGGTTGCTGGCCAGCAGATGGTTTCCGCCTTCCGGGTCGTCCCGGTAGGCAGCGTCAAAGCGCTTCAGCTGCTCCGGACGGGCACCACAGTGTTCCAGAAGACGGCGGATTTCATTTTTTTCCAGAGGAGTCGGTTCCGGCTCCTCCTTTTTTCCTTCCAGCAGTGCGTTCATGTTCTCGTGAACAGATTTTGCCGTCTCAAAGTCGCAGTTTTCCCCGAAGGTTTCTTCGATGACTTCATTAAAGGTGTTTTTCTGGTCGTCCGCCGGGAGCGGAGTGACACACCCCAGAAGGTCGGTGATCAGTTCCGGGTGAAGAAGATCCGGATTCTTGCTGTAGTAGAGAAGGCTGTGGATGTCTGTATTCCTGTCGTTAAAGGCGGGAAACAGGAATCCGGCCGCAGGCATCTGGACCATCCGGTCCTGTGTCTTGTCGATAAATGTTCCGGCGGACGCGTCATAGCAGAGCCCGGCTTTGGACAGACAGACCGGACAGATGCTGCACAGCAGGAAGCTGTAGACGTAGTCCGAGGCGTCCTCCAGTTCCAGGCCGTCGCTGGTGTGTCCGGGTACATCGTAGGTTCCGTAAACCAGGAGGATCAGATAATTCTCCGCATCCAGATAGGTCTCGATCACCTTGTCATAGAAGGCGTTTAGCATGTCCTCGTCCTTCAGCTCCGAATCCCGCAGGGCGAGCAGCTGCTGCTGACGGCCTCCGGGAACCTCTTCCTTCAGCGGAAATTCCAGGTTCAGCAGGTTTTTTCCCACGGAGCCGGAAAGCGTTTTCTTCAGGATATCGGAATATTTAAACATTTCCTCCTCCGGAAGGGAGAGGAAGGCTTCTTTCATGGTGGCTATTTTTTCCTTGTGGCCGTCCACATAGCATCCGCAGATGCGGTTTACGTGGCAGTTGTCTTTCTTCAGCTGTTTCTGGATTTCAAGTACTTCTTTTTTATTCATTTCTTCAGGAACTCCTGTAAATATCGGTAAATTTTTCATTCTACGGCGCAGAATACGCGCGGCCGCCTGGAAGGGTACAAAAACCAAATTTAGTATAGCAAAAAAAAAAATGTAAAAAAAGCTTGCTTTTTCTTTAGGCCTATGGTAGGGTAGTACATGGTTGATTGGTCAAGCGGTTAAGACGCCGCCCTCTCACGGCGGAAACAAGGGTTCGATTCCCTTATCAACTGCGCAGCGTCCGGTGGTTCTCACCGGACGCTTTTTCCATTTAACGACAGCAGATTCAGAAGGAACTTGCATGACTAAGAATATTGAGTACAGTGAAAAAAGCATCCGTGTGCTGGAAGGACTGGAAGCGGTGCGGATGCGTCCCGGCATGTATATCGGAAGCACAGGGAGAAAGGGACTGAACCACCTGATCTATGAAATCGTGGATAATTCGGTGGATGAGCATCTGGCGGGATGCTGCGATAAGATTATTGTCGTTCTGGAGCCGGACGGTTCCTGTACGGTTTCGGACAACGGCCGCGGAATTCCCGTCGGCCTGCATGAAAAGGGAATGCCGGCGGAGCGCCTGGTATTTACCACTCTCCATGCGGGGGGAAAGTTTGACAATAATGTCTACAAAACCAGCGGAGGGCTGCACGGCGTCGGCTCTTCAGTGGTGAATGCCCTCTCTACTTATATGGATGTCCGGATCAGCAGAGACGGCTATATTCATCACGACCGGTTCGAGAGAGGGATTCCGGTGATAGAGCTGGAAAACGGAAGGCTCCCCGTACTGGGAAAGACGAAGGAAACCGGAACTACCATTAACTTTCTGCCGGACAGTGAGATTTTCGAGACAACAAGATTTTCTTCGTCGGATCTGAAAAGCCGTCTGCACGAGACCGCCTATCTGAATCCGAATCTGACGATCCAGTTCTGCGACCGCCGGGACGGGAGAGACGAGACGGCTGTTTTTCATGAGCCGGAAGGCATTGTCGGGTTTGTGCGGGATCTGAACCGGAACAGGGAAGTGCTGCATGACCCGGTCTATTTCAAGGGGGAATCGGAAAATATCACCGTGGAGGTGGCTTTCCAGTATATCCGTGAATTTCAGGAAAATGTTCTGGGCTTCTGCAATAACATCTATAATTCCGAGGGCGGCACGCACATCACCGGCTTCAAGACGCAGTTTACCATGGTGATGAATAATTACGCCAGGGAGCTCGGCGTTTTAAAAGAGAAGGACTCCAATTTTACCGGCGCGGACATCCGGAACGGTATGACGGCGGTTATTTCCATTAAACACCCGGATCCCCGGTTTGAGGGACAGACCAAGACAAAACTGGACAACCCGGATGCGTCCAGGGCGGTGGCAAAGGTTACCGGCGAGGAAGTGACGCACTATTTTGACCGCAATCTCCAGGTGCTGAAAACGGTGCTGGAGTGTGCGGAGCGGTCGGCAAAAATACGCCGGTCCGAGGAAAAGGCAAAAACCAATATGCTGGTCAAGCCGAAATACTCCTTCGATTCCAACGGAAAGCTGGCCAACTGCGAGAAGCGGGATCCAGAGAAATGCGAGATCTTTATCGTGGAGGGAGACTCCGCCGGCGGCTCGGCAAAGATGGCGCGGGACAGGAATTATCAGGCGATCTTTCCGATCCGCGGGAAGATTCTGAATGTGGAGAAGGCGACCATCGACAAGGTGCTGGCCAACGCGGAGATCAAAGGAATGATCAACGCCTTCGGCTGCGGCTTTTCCGAGGGCTACGGAAACGACTTTGATATCACAAAGCTCCGTTACAACAAAATTATTATCATGGCGGATGCGGATGTGGACGGGGCGCATATCTCCACACTGCTGCTGACCCTGTTCTACCGGTTTATGCCGGAGCTGATCTATCAGGGACATGTATTTATTGCCATGCCGCCTCTCTACAAGACCATTCCCGCAAAGGGAAAAGGGGAATACCTGTACGATGACAAAGCGCTGGAAAAGTACAGGAAAAAGCATCAGGGGCAGAAGTTTACCCTGCAGCGTTACAAAGGACTGGGAGAGATGGATCCGCAGCAGCTTTGGGACACGACGCTGAATCCGGAAACCAGGCGCATGCGGCTGGTAGAAATCGAGGACGCGCGCCTCGCGTCAGAGATGACGGAGATTCTGATGGGAACCAGCGTACCGCCCAGAAAGGAATTCATCTATGAACATGCGGCGGATGCGGAGCTGGATGTATAGAAAACAGACGGTCCAATCCGGGAAGAATACATAAAAAGCAGCAAAGAAAAATCAAGGCAGGAGAGCAGTATGGAAGAAATCATAAGAACCGAATACTCGGAGCTTATGCAGAAGGCATATATCGATTACGCGATGAGCGTCATTGTGTCACGCGCGCTTCCGGATGTCCGGGACGGACTGAAGCCGGTACAGAGGCGGACACTGTATGACATGCTGGAGCTCGGCACCTACTGGGACAGACCGTACCGGAAATCTGCCCGAATTGTGGGCGATACCATGGGTAAATATCACCCGCACGGGGACAGTTCCATCTACGACGCGCTTGTCGTCATGGCGCAGGATTTCAAAAAGGGACAGCCGCTGGTGGACGGACACGGAAATTTCGGATCCATCGAGGGAGACGGAGCCGCCGCCATGCGTTATACGGAGGCCCGCCTGATGAAGATCACGCAGGAGGTCTATCTGCAGGATCTGGACAAGGATGTGGTCAACTGGGTCCCGAATTTTGACGAGACGGAAAAAGAGCCGGAGGTGCTCCCGGTCCGTATTCCCAACCTTCTGGTAAACGGGTCGGACGGTATTGCGGTCGGCATGGCGACCAGCATTCCCCCGCATAACCTGGGGGAGGTGGCGGACGCGGCAAGGGCGTATATCCGGAACAGCAGCCTGACCAGCCGCCAGCTGATGAAGTACATCAAGGGGCCGGATTTTCCCACGGGCGGCATCGTCGTCAACATGGATGAGCTGCCGGAGATCTACGAGACCGGAACCGGGAAAATCCGGATTCGCGGCAAGGTAGAGGTGGAACAGGGGAAAAACGGAAAACAGTACCTGGTTATTACCGAGATCCCTTATCCGATGATCGGGGCAAATATCGGAAAGTTTCTCTGTGACGTGGCGGAGCTGGTGGAAAGCAGGCAGGCGCCGGAGATCACAGATATCTCCAATCAGTCCTCCAAAGAAGGAATCCGCATTGTTCTGGAACTGCGCCGCGGAGCGGATGTGGAGAGACTGAAAAATCTTCTCTATCGGAAGACCCGCCTGGAGGACACCTTCGGCGTAAATATGCTGGCGGTTGTAAACGGCCGGCCGGAGACGCTCGGACTGAAGCAGATTTTAGATCAGTTTGTGGATTTTCAGTTTGACATCACCACCAGAAAATACCAGAGGCTTCTGGCAAAGGAGATGGAGAGAGAGGAAATTCAGGAGGGACTGATCCGGGCCGTCGATGTGATTGACCTGATTATTGAAATCCTCCGGGGAAGCCGGAATCAGCAGCAGGCAAAGGACTGCCTGACGATGGGCGTGACGGACGGCATCACCTTCCGGCATAAAGCCAGCGAAAAGCAGGCGAAGGAGCTCTGCTTTACCGTCCGGCAGGCACAGGCGATTCTGGATATGCGCCTGGCAAAGCTGATCGGCCTGGAGCTGGATGCCCTGTATAAGGAAAACGAGGAGACAAAAAAGAAAATTGATCTCTATGAAAATATTCTGAACAACTATGACGCCATGGCGGATGTTATTCTGAAGGATCTGGAGCACACCAAAAAGGAGTTCTCGAGGCCCCGGCGCACACAGCTGATGAACGCGCAGACGGCGGAGCCGGAAGAGCCGGAGGAAGAGGATGCGGAGCTTGTGTTTCTGATGGACCGGTTCGGGTATGCCAGAACGGTGGAGCCCTCCGTCTATGAGAGAAACCAGGAAGCGGCTGACAAGGAAAATAAATATGTATTCCGCTGTATGAGCAGCGGCAAGATCTGTATTTTTACCGATCGGGGAATCATGCACACGGTCCGGGTCAAAGATATACCGTTTGGGAAATTCCGTGACAAGGGCACGCCGGTAGATAACCTGTGCAATTATTCCTCTGCAGAGGAAGAAATTGTCAGTGTCACCCCGTTGGCGGATATCGTGGATAAGAAGCTGGTATTTGTTACATCCTCCGGGATGGTAAAACTGGTAGACGGAGGAGAGTTCAGCGTTTCCAAGCGAACCATTTCCGCCACCAGGCTGTCCGGGAATCAGGACAGCCTGGTCATGGCGGCTCCCGCGGATCAGGGAGAGTTTCTGGTCATGCAGACGGTGGACGGATATTTTATCCGTTTTGCGGTATCGGAAATACCGGAGAAGAAGAAAACGGCTGTCGGCGTCCGGGGAATCCGTCTGGGCGCGGAGGACCGGGTGGAAAAGGCATGGCTGATTGCCTCCCGGATGGAATTTGCCGTATCTTATAAAGACAAGGAGTTCATTTTGAATAAGATCAGGCTGAGTAAGAGAGACGGAAAGGGAACCAGGGTTCGCGTCTGACAGGTTCCGCCGGGGCGGAACAGGGAGTGTGTGCCGCGGCGCCGCAAAAGTGAAGGGGGCGGTCCGCAAAAACAGGCTGGATAAGGGGAAAGGAGCAAAGAAACATGCGCTGTCCGAAATGCGGAAGAGAAATACCTGACAATTCAAAGCTATGCAGATACTGCGGAAATCCGATCGCGGAGATTCGCATTGATCTGGACGGCGGGTTTTCCGGAACCGGCGTTACGGATCAGACCAAAATCATCCCGGAAACCGGTTCCCGTTATCAACCGGATGAGACCTCTGTGTGGGATGCCGGAAGCGGCAGCAGGGGAGCCCGGATACCAGAGGACGGAACAGACTATGATGTGACAGGCTACGCGGATGATCCGTGTGCGGAAACGGATACAGAGGATTCCTGTCCGGGAAGAGAAAACGCCTGGCGCAGCCCGGACAGCCGGAGAAGCGGAAACTACGGAAAAGGCAGCTATAGAGAAGGAAACAGGGATTACAGAAACGAAAACCGTGGAAACGGGGGCAGAAATAGAGACCGCTCTTCCGGAAAAAGGAAAAAAAGCGGAAAAGGAAAGCTGGTGGCCTGCCTTCTCTGTATCGCGGCGGCGCTGATCGTCATTCTGGTTCTCTGGTGGAAACTGACGCACACAGGCAACAGTACGCCGGTTGTGGTCAGTTCCTCCTCGGCAGAGGATGTCGATATGTCTCAGTATCAGAATGCGGATCTGAATGGGGTGGATCATCAAACCGTCACTGCGGACGGCACACTGCTTATCACTGCAGACGGCCAGGGGTTCCTGCAGATGGATCCGCCGGTTTCTGTTTTTGCGGACACTTCGGACGGGAAACAGGCCTATCTTTCTACGGTTCGTTCGCTGCGCCTGCTGCCTTCGGGCAGTACGACGGTTGCCTCCGTCAGTGAATACAGCGGTCAGAAAATAGAGGTGACGGGCGTTCTGAGCATTAACGAGAGCCAGGAACCCTGTCTCACCCTGTTTCAGGTGATTCCGAGGGAAACTGCGGCCGCGCCCACGGCTGCCGCGGTAGCAACCGCGACGCCCACCCCGGAGGCGACAGATACACCGACGCCCACGCCGACGGTATCTCCACTGACACCGGATAAAACATCGGCGGTAACGGCAGAACCCACGTCTACGCCGACCGCATCTCCGACGGCTGCCCCTTCTCCCACGGAAGAGGCAAAGACGACACTCACCTATCGTCTGGTGTCAGAAGACTGTACCTGGGAACAGGCATTCCAGGAGGCAAAAAATGCGGGGGGCCGGCTGGCAGCGGTTGACAGCGAGGAAAAGTACCGGCAGATCATCAGTCAGATTCAAAGTCAGGGGCTGACAGGAACGCTGTTTTATGTCGGAGGCCGGAGGTCTCCGTCGGATATGAACTATTACTGGGTGAATGCATCCAACCAGACGTCCGGAGAGGCGATTGAAAATTTCTGGGCGGCCGGAGAACCGGACGCGACGGAGGAAGAGACAGCTTCAAATGGCACGGTTGTGCTGATCGGCAGCGACGGCCTGCATGACGGAGACGACAATTATCTG
>CACVSR010000063.1 GCA_902756775.1 uncultured Lachnospiraceae bacterium
GGAATACAATCCGTTCTGGAGCGTGGCCTCCCTGGAGGCTATGAAGCTCCCGGACGGATGGGGGATTGTTCAGAAGATTGTGATTGTAGACGCCAGTACTTTCCAGGTGTACATGAATAATATGAAATCCCTGTTTGTGGAAATGGTCAGAAATGCGGACATGGTGCTGTTTAACCGCAGCTCCACCGATCTTCCGCTGGCCAATTTCCGAAGAAGCGTAAAGGTGGTAAGTCCGGGATGCTCCGTGGAATTTGCAGGAGAAAACAATGAGCCGGTCGATATTTTCGAGGATGAGGTTCCGTATGAAATTACGCAGGATCCGATAGTGATCGACGATATTGACTATGGCATTTTTTATGTGGACATGAGGGATAATCCGGAGCGCTACGACGGAAAGCTGGTGCGTTTCCGCGCCAGGGTTCTGAAAAGCAGCCGGACAGACGCCGACATTTTTATGCCGGCAAGGCCGGCAATGACCTGCTGTGCGGAGGATGTTCAGTATATCGGCTACATCTGCCACAGCAAAAATGCCCGCAGACTGACGGAGGGCAGCTGGATTGAACTGACCGCCCGTGTGAGGTGGGAATATGTGGATCTGGCCGGAGAAGAAGAACCGGTATTTTACGCGAAAAGCATCCAGGCGGCCAGGGCGCCGGAGGATGAGATGGTTTACTTTAACTGACGGGAGAAAACATGTATCTGGTAGCAGGCCTGGGCAATCCGGGAGCAAAATATGAGGGAACCAAACATAACATGGGGTTCGATGTAATCTCAGAGCTGGCGGATGCCTGGCATATTCCGTCCTCCGGCATTTCCATGAAGGGAATGTACGGCAAAGGGAGGATCGGAGCGGAAAAGGTGATCCTTCTGAAGCCGATGACCTATATGAATCTGAGCGGAGAAGCCGTGCAGGCATTTGTCCGCTACTATAAGCTGGATCCGGAAACGCAGCTGATCGTGGTCTATGACGATATCGATCTGGAACCGGGAAAAATCCGTATCCGGGAAAAGGGAAGCGCCGGAAGCCACAACGGAATGAAAAGCGTGATCAGCTGTCTCGGTACGAACCGGTTTGTCCGTGTCCGCGTGGGAATCGGCGCAAAACCTCCGAAGTGGGATCTGGCGGATTATGTTCTCGCTCCCTTTGACAGAGAAAGCCGGGAACTGGCGGACGCAGGCATACGGGATGCGGCGAAGGCGGTGGAAATGATCATCGGCGGAGAGACCGACCGTGCCATGAATTTGTACAATCAGCGGGGCAGCTGAACAAACAGCTGCCTGTTTTTATATGGTAAAAGGGACACGACATTATGCCAATGAAAGCACTGCTGCAGCCGCTGGAGGCTGTGGCGGGATTTGATGACCTGAAAAAACAGCTGAAGAAAGAGCTGGGAATCGTTTCGGTCTATGGCTGTCTGGATTCGCAGAAGGCGAATCTTGCGGCTGCCCTTGCGCAGGGAAGAACAGCGCTTCTGGTCGCGGAGAATGAGCGGAAGGCCAGGGAGCTGTATGAGGACATGAGGCTGTACAGCCGGAATGTTTTCTACTGTCCGCGAAGAGATCTGATTTTTTTTCAGGCGGATATATCCGGAAATCTGCTGACCCGTCAGAGGATGCAGGCTTTCCGGGCACTTGCGGAGCAGGAGAATGCCATCATCGTCACCAGTACAGGGGGGTGTATGGACTATCTTCTGCCTGTTCGCGTGCTGAAAAACAAACGTCTGAGAATTCAGGCGGGGGAAGAGCTGGAACTTACAGGGCTTACCCGGAAGCTGGCAGAGCTCGGCTACGAGCGGTTCGGCGAGGTGGACGCGGCCGGACAGTTTGCGGTCAGGGGAGATATTCTGGATATTTTTCCGCTTACGGAGGAGAATCCATGGAGAATAGAATTTTTCGGGGATGAAGTGGATTCAATACGCAGTTTCGATCCGGAAAGCCAGCGTTCGATTGAAAATCTGCAGGAGATTGTTCTTTATCCGGCCTCGGAAGAACCGGTACAGGAGGAAGGAGAGCCGTCCCGTGCGGATTTTTACAGAAGTCTCACGGATTCCCTGCCGGATTATCTTCCGGATGACGGTCTGCTGATTCTGGATGAACCGGCCAGAATAGCGGAGAGCGCCGAAGCTATTTTTCTGGAATACCAGGAAGCCATGAAACACCGTCTGGAGGAGGGAAAAATTGCCCCGGAGGCCGCAAACCGTATGCTTTCCCCGGCTCTTATGGAGAGTGCGTGGGAGAGACACCATACGGCTGCCGTGAGCCTGATGCAGCTCCGGCAGGGGACGGCTGTTCTTTCCGGAGAATACAGTGTTCTGGCCCGGTCGCTGAGTCCGTACAATAACCAGTTCCCCATGCTGGTGAAGGATCTGAAAAAATGGAAGAAAAGCGGCTACCGGGCTGTTCTGCTTTCCGCCTCCAGGACGAGAGGAAAAAGGCTTGTGGAGGATCTTCGCGGCGAGGATCTGAATGCTGTCTACAGTGAGGATGAGGACAGAATTCTGCAGCCGGGAGAGATTCTCGTCACCTACGGAAATGCCCGGCGGGGATTTGAGTATCCCATGCAGAAATTTGTCCTGATCACAGAAACGGACATTTTCGGCGCGGAGCAGAAAAAGAAGAAGAGAAAGAAAACTGTCAGGAACGGAGAAAAAATCCACAGCTTTTCGGAGCTCTCGGTGGGAGATTTTGTGGTTCATGAAAGCCATGGACTGGGAATTTACCGGGGCATTGAGAGCGTAGAAGTGGATCATGTGGCCAAGGATTATATCCGCATTGAATATTCCGGCGGAAGCAGCCTCTATGTTCCGGCGACTTCCCTGGAGGTGCTGCAGAAATACTCTGGTTCGGAGGGTCATCACCCCAGGGTAAATAAACTCGGCGGGAAGGAATGGGATAAAACCCGCAGCAGAGTAAAAGGCGCGGTAAAGGATATCGCCAAGGATCTCGTGAAGCTCTATGCTGCCCGTCAGGGAGAGTCCGGGTATCAGTACGGACCGGACACAGAGTGGCAGAGAGAATTTGAAGAAATGTTTCCGTTTGAGGAGACGGACGATCAGCTGGCGGCCATTGAGGACACCAAAAGGGACATGGAGAGCGGAAAAATCATGGACCGGCTGATCTGCGGAGATGTGGGCTACGGAAAAACGGAGATAGCTATCCGCGCCGCCTTTAAGGCCGTTCAGGAAAACAAGCAGGTTGTGCTTCTGTGCCCGACTACAATTCTTGCCCAGCAGCATTACAATACATTTGTCCAGCGGATGAAGGATTTTCCTGTCCGGATTGACATGCTCAGCCGTTTCCGGACAGCCGCGCAGCAGAAAAAAACCATCGCGGATGTAAAAAAGGGCATGGTGGATATTCTGATCGGCACGCACCGTGTTCTCTCCAAAGACATTGTGTTTAAGGATCTGGGACTTCTGATCATAGACGAGGAGCAGCGCTTCGGGGTTACGCATAAGGAACGGATCAAGCAGATGAAAAAAAACGTGGACGTCCTGACGCTGTCGGCGACGCCCATACCCAGGACACTTCACATGAGCCTGATCGGAATCCGGGACATGAGCGTTCTGGAGGAACCGCCGCTGGACCGCATGCCTGTCCAGACCTATGTCATGGAATATGACGAGGAAATGGTCAGGGAAGCGATCAGCCGGGAGCTGGCCAGGGACGGGCAGGTTTATTATGTCTATAACCGTGTCAATGATATTGCGGATGTGGCTGCCCGTATACGCGCTCTGGTTCCGGAGGCCAATGTGGCGTTCGCCCACGGCCAGATGAAGGAGCAGGAGCTGGAGAGCATCATGTATGACTTTATCAACGGAGATATTGATGTGCTGGTATCTACGACGATCATCGAGACCGGCATGGATATTTCCAATGTCAATACCCTGATTATCTGCGATGCGGACCGCATGGGACTGTCACAGCTTTATCAGCTCCGCGGACGCGTGGGGCGGTCTAACCGGAATGCCTACGCGTTTCTGATGTATCGGAAGAACAAGATGCTGAAGGAAGAGGCGGAGAAACGACTGCATGCCATCCGTGAGTTTACGGAGCTTGGAAGCGGGGTCCGCATAGCCATGCGCGATCTGGAGATCCGGGGTGCCGGAAACCTTCTTGGGGCAGAGCAGCACGGGCATATGGAAGCGGTCGGCTATGACCTTTACTGCAAAATGCTCAGCGAAGCGGTGCGGGAAGCGAAGGGAGAAGAGATTCAGGAGGATTTCGAGACATCGGTGGACCTGGCCATCAATGCCTTTATTCCCGCATCCTACATCCCGGAGGAAGGACAGAAGCTGGAGCTGTACAAACGGATCGCCGGGATAGAAAATCAGGAGGAAGCGGAGGATATGCTGGATGAGCTTCTGGACCGCTTTGGAGAACCGCCTCTCAGTGTCCGGAGCCTGATGGATGTTGCGGTGGTAAAGGCGGCCGCCCACCGCGCGTGGATCACGGAAATCCGGCAGACCGGAGAGGAAATCAGGATTTCCTTTTTTGAGAGAGCCAGGCTGAATCCGGCTGTTTTTCCGGCGCTGATGGCGGAGGAACAGTACCGGAATTGTCTTTTCTTCCATATGGGAAAACCGCCGTATCTGATCTACCGGCCAAAGGGAACAGACAGAAGGCCGGAGAACATTCTGAAAAAACTGAGGGAACTTTGCGGGAAGCTGACCGGGCCGGTAGAAAATCAGGGATAACACAGAAGGCAAAGCGGCCGCTGCGTGGCGGCTGCGGACCGCCGGATGGAAAGAAAGCAAAAGAATCTGAGGAAAAATTTGATGGATATTATTAGGAAAATTTCCGGGGAACTGCAGATCCGCCAGGAGCAGACTGCCGCCGCCGTGAAGCTGATCGACGAGGGATGTACGATCCCGTTTATCGCCCGGTACCGGAAGGAGGCAACAGGTTCTCTGAATGATGAGCAGCTCCGGAATCTGGGGGAGAGGCTGGTCTATCTGCGGAACCTGGAGGAGCGCAGGAAATCGGTGCGCGGAAGCATTGAGGAGCAGGGAAAACTGACTCCGGAGCTGGATCGGGCGATTGCTGCCGCGGAGACCATGGTGGCGCTGGAGGATCTCTACCTGCCTTACCGACAGAAAAGACGAACCCGCGCCTCAATTGCGAAGGAAAGAGGACTGGAGCCTCTGGCGGATCGGATTCTTGCCCAGGCGGCGGACTTCCGGCCGGAGAAAGAGGCGGAAGCCTTTATCAATCCGGAGAAGGATGTGGCGGATGCGCCAAGTGCGCTGGCGGGCGCCTCCGATATTTTGGCGGAACGATTTTCTGAAGAGGCGGAAGTCCGTGCCGAGATTCGCTCGAAGACACGGAATTCCGGAATTCTTTCTGTTTCCGCGAAAAAACCGGAGGAAAAATCCGTTTATGAAATGTATTACGATTTTCAGGAGCCGGTGAGAAAAATAGCAGGCTACCGTGTTCTGGCCATAAACAGGGGCGAGAAGGAGAAAATTCTGAACGTCCGGCTGGAAGAGCCGGAAGAGGAGATTTTCCGGTACATGCAGAGGCGGTTTATTACCGGGGACAATCCGGAGGCGGCAGAGCTGCTCGGAGAAGCCATCCGGGACAGCTGCTCCCGTCTGCTTGCTCCGGCGATTGAGAGGGAAATACGGAAAGAGCTGACGGAGCGGGCGGAAGAAGGGGCTATGAAGGTGTTTGCAAAAAACCTGCAGCAGCTGCTCATGCAGCCGCCGATTGCCGGACAGGTTGTTCTGGGCTGGGATCCCGCGTTCCGGACAGGCTGTAAGCTGGCAGTGGTGGACGCCACAGGGAAGGTTCTGGACACCGCGGTTATCTATCCGACGGCTCCTACCAATCCGGCAAAAATCGCAGCGGCGAAGGAAACGCTGAAAAGGCTGATCCGAAGGTATCAGGTTACCCTGATCTCCGTGGGAAACGGGACTGCGTCCAGGGAGTCGGAGCAGTTTATTGTGGAGTTTCTGAAGGAAATTCCGGAAAAGATTTCTTATGTGATCACCAATGAGGCAGGCGCTTCCGTGTATTCAGCCAGCAGCCTGGCGACCGAGGAATTCCCGGAATTTGATGTGGGACAGAGAAGCGCAGCTTCGATTGCCAGGAGGGTGCAGGATCCGCTGGCGGAGCTGGTGAAAATAGATCCGAAATCCATCGGTGTCGGGCAGTACCAGCACGACATGAACCAGAAACGTCTCGGAGAAGTTCTGGGAGGAGTGGTCGAGAGCTGTGTAAACCGGGTCGGCGTGGATCTGAATACGGCGTCAGCCCCTCTGCTGGAGTATGTATCCGGGATTTCCGGGACGACGGCTAAAAATATTGTAAAATACCGGGAAGAAAACGGATCGTTCCGATCCCGGAAAGAGCTTCTGAAGGTTCCCAAGCTGGGGCCGAAGGCCTTTGAGCAGTGCGCGGGATTCCTCCGGATCCGCGGCGGAACGAACCCGCTGGACGCGACGGCTGTCCATCCGGAGAGCTACGGGGCAGCGGAAGCTTTTCTGAAAAAAGCAGGGCTGACGCCTGCGGACATTGCGGACGGCGGGCACGGAACCCGCATCCGGGACTGCATGACGGCGGGGGCGCACAGCCGGGCGGAGGCACAGCAAAACATCAGCAAATTCCTGAAACAGACGGCAGGAGAGCTGGACATCGGAGAGCTGACGCTTCGGGATATTATCTCCGAGATGATCCGGCCGGGCAGAGATCCCAGAGAGGATATGCCTAAACCGGTCCTGCGAAATGATGTTCTGGAGATGAAGGACCTGCGTCCGGGCATGATTCTGAAGGGAACGGTCCGGAACGTCATTGATTTCGGGGCTTTTGTGGACATCGGCGTCCATCAGGACGGACTGGTTCATATTTCGCAGATGACGGACAAAAAATTTGTCAGGCATCCCCTGGAGGTCGTAAGCGTGGGAGATGTCGTGGAGGTAAAAGTTCTCAGTGTGGATATGGAAAAGAAACGGATCGCCCTGAGCATGAACCTGTGAAATTTGAGCGAATTTTCCGAAATAAAAGTTGCCGAGCCTGCGCACTTGGACGTATACTCTATTTCTAGAACAGGGAGGATATAATTTTCATGAAGATGAACAGAAAAATGGCTGCCGCGGGACTGGCCGGCTGTATGATCGCCGGTATGCTTCTGTCCGGCTGCGGTACGAACGGAAAAGAAACCGCGATTAAGGTGAATGATGATGTGGTTACGGTCGGGCAGGCGAACTTTTTCCTGCGCTACCAGCAGGCGCAGTCCACGTATATGATGCAGCAGTACGGCATGTATCAGTCCGGCGCGTCGCTCTGGGATCAGGATTACACTGCTTCCAGCGACTCCTCTATTTCTACTTACGGGGATTCGCTTAAGGATTCCGCAAAGAACACACTGATTCAGGACATCTGTCTGAAGGAACACGCTGCGGATTATAATCTCGCTCTCAGTGATGATCTGAACAGCGCGCTGGACACGGCAGCGGAGAAAACCTACAGTGAAAATGAGGATACCATGAAAAAGCTTGGGACCAGTCAGGACGACATCCGCTGCGTTCTGGAGCTGTCCTCGTACCAGTCACTGATGTATGACTCCATGACGGCGGATGTAGATACAAACGTTTCCGACGATGATGCAAAGCAGTCTACCATTACCTATGCCAGAATTAATCTCACCAAACAGAATGATAGCGGGGACACCGTAAACGTAGATGATGATGCCAAGGCAAAATATAAGACAACCATGGAGGAACTTCTGAAAGAAATAAAGAAAGCGGATGACCCGGCAACGACGGATATCACCTCCCAGGCCAAGGCGCTTGATTCCGATAATATTGTTTCTTCCACCCTCAGCTATGGCAGCGACGACACGACTCTGCCGGATGCGGTCAAAGAGGCGGCGGCGACGCTGAAGGACGGCGAAGTCTACGACGGAGTCATTGATACCGGGGATTATTATTATGTTATCCGCATGGATGCGGTGCTTGACCGGGACGCGACAGATTCCAAAAAGGAGAGTATTGTCTCAGAGAGAAAGCAGAACGCGTATAATGACCTGTTAAAGAGCTGGACCGACGCGGCGGATGTCACGCTTACCAATGCCTGGAATAAGCTGGAGGTGACAGACAAGGACGGGTATACCGTTTATGTTGCGCCGACAGATTCCGCGTCACAGAGCTCTGCATCCGGCACGGATTCCGCGACCTCTTCTTCTGCCGGGAGTGTGACCTCTTCATCGGCAGGCAGCGCAGGCAGTGCTTCGGTAAGCAGCTCTTAAAGGAGAATTCATGAACAGACAGGAATTTCGCACGTTGACCGAAAATCGTATTCTTCTTTTAGATGGCGCGACGGGAACTGAGATGATGAAGCGTGGGATGCCCAGGAATACCTGCGCGGAGGCATGGATTCTGGATCACGGAGATCTGCTGTTGGATCTGGAAAGAGCTTATGCGCAGGCCGGAAGCCAGGTGGTCTATGCCCCGACATTTTCCGCGAACAGGATCAGCCTGAAAAAGCACGGGCTGGAGAAGGATGTGGAGAGGCTGAACACCGGCCTGGTGGAGCTGACCCGTAAGGCGGTTGGACAGGATGTGCTGGTGGCGGGCGATATGACAACGCCCGGTGAGCCGCTGGATCCGCTGGGAGATCTGCAAGAAGAAGAACTTTACGAGGCGTACCGTGAGCAGGCAGAGGCACTGTATCAGGCGGGCGCAGATCTGATTGTGGCCGAAACCCTGATGGCGCTCCGGGAGGCGGAGCTGGCGCTGCAGGCGGTTCGCTCTGTGTGCAGCCTTCCGTTTATGGCGACGATGACTGTCCAGGAGGATGGGAGAGCCTGGTTCGGAGGAACCGCGGTAGAGTTGGTGAAGAAAATGGCAGAACAGGGGGCGGATGCTGCGGGAATTAACTGCTCTTCCGGACCGCGGCAGCTGGAGCCGGTAGTCCGTGCGATGGCCGTGGGAGCGGAAATCCCTGTGATTGTCAAGCCAAATGCCGGACTGCCTGTTATGGTGGACGGAAGCGCGGTGTATGACATGAAACCGGAGGACTTTGTCCGGGAAATGAAGAAACTGGTGCAGGACGGAGCCTCCATCCTGGGAGGATGCTGCGGGACTACACCGGAATTTATCCGGATGCTACGGGCAAATCTGCTGTAATTGCCGGCGGATCCGGATATCTCCGCGCAGATGCCCGGTCGTCAGTTTATTCTTATCAAAGGAAAAAGGAATATATAATGTATAATGATTTGTTCTCCATCGGTCCGGTCACGTTTCATACCTACGGACTGATGTCTGCGGTCGGAATCATCGCGGCTTATTTTGTTCTGGAATCAAGAATCAGAAAAAAAGGACTGGATGACAGCCATCTTTTCGGACTTTTGATTGCCTGCCTGGTTTTCGGGTATGCGGGATCCAAGCTGCTCTATGTCCTTACCATCCTTCCGCTTCTGGCAAGCGATCCGGCACTGTTTCTGCACTCGCTGTCAAACGGATGGGTAATTTTCGGAGGATTGCTGGGAGGTATTCTGGGAGGTTACCTGTTCTGTCGGTGGAAAAAACTTCCCTCCTGGAAATTTTTTGATGTCGGCATGCCTGCCGTGGCTCTGGCGCAGGGCTTCGGCCGGATCGGCTGCTTCTTCGCCGGCTGCTGTTACGGAGTGGAGACATCCGGACCGGTTTATCTGGAATTCGCGCATTCGGATTATGCGCCGAACGGGATTCATCTGGTACCGACGCAGCTGATTTCCAGTGCGGTGGATTTTGGTATTTTTGCCTTCCTCAGCCTCTACGATAAAAAATGGAAGAAAAAGGACGGAGAAGTACTTGCCCTCTATCTGATTCTCTACAGCGGAGCGAGAATCATTGTGGAATTCTGGCGGGGAGACCTGATCCGCGGAGCGGTCGGACCGTTTTCTACTTCTCAGTTTATCGGTCTGTTTACCCTTGCGGCCGGCATTATCATCTTTGCGATGCGGCGGAAAAACCGGGATCCGGAGAACACCGGGCTTCCGGAAGGAGAGCGGAAGTAACAGAACAGAGAAAACAAAACCGAAAGGGCAGACACGGCAAATTTCCCGGAGAGGGAGAACCGGTGTCTGCCCTTCCTGTT
>CACVSR010000064.1 GCA_902756775.1 uncultured Lachnospiraceae bacterium
ATGGAAGAAATATATGACGGGTGAATTTTCTTTTGCGGCACATTGATGGAAATCGGCCTGGTGAATGGAAGAAGAAAAAGGAGGAGATCAGCTATGGGAAAAGAGCTGCTGCTAAAAGTGTTGAATCATGAGGACACCGGGGGACAGATTCCCTGGGTTCCGTTTTCCGGCGTGCACGCCGGAAAGCTGAAGGGATATACAGGAAAGGAAATCCTTACGGATGCAGATAAACTCGTAGAGTCCCTGCGGGAGGTTCACCGGCTCTACGAGCCGGATGGCATGCCCATTGTCTTCGATCTGCAGATTGAGGCGGAGATACTGGGCTGTCATCTGCTGTGGGCAGACTACAATCCGCCCTCGGTCAACGGAAACCTGTTTGACAAGGAGAAGGGAATACCGGGAGAGGATATGTTTCCCACGGCAGAGAGCGGAAGAATTCCCATCGTCCTGGAGGCACTAAAGACCATGAAGCGGGAGGTGGGGGAGAGCACGGCGCTGTATGCCCTGATCTGCGGCCCGCTGACACTGGCCTCTCATCTCAGGGGTTCTGATTTCTTTAAGGATACCAGAAAGGATCCGGATTATGCTGCCGCGCTCACCTCGTACTGCGCGGAATATGCCCGCCGGATGGCGGATATTTATCTGGCGGCGGGAGCGGATATCATTGCTGTTGTGGACCCTCTTGTCAGCCAGGTGTCCCCGCGGGTGTTCGGCAAGCTGTTTCACGATCCATTCCAGTCTGTTTTTGACCATATCCGGGAATGCGGGGCAAAGTCCTCATTTTTTGTCTGCGGCAATGCCAGCTACCAGATCGAGGAGATGTGCAAGACCGGGCCGGACGGCATCTCTGTGGATGAAAACGTGGATATGGCGGCAGCAAAGAAAATCACGGATCAGTACAACATTGCCATCGGGGGAAATATCCCGCTGACCACAACCATGCTGTTCGGCACGCAGCAGGACAACATGAAGGGAGTTCTCGATCTGCTTGGGACCCTGGACAATAAGAATAACCTGATTATCAGTCCCGGCTGCGATATGCCCTATGACGTGCCGCCGGAAAATGCGGTGGCCTGCGCCATGGCCGTGCACCGTCCACAGGAGGCGGAGGCCATGGTGGCCAATTATTCGGCGGGATCAGCCTTCGATGATATTGATATCACCATACCGGACTATGCATCCATGGATAAGGTCTATATCGAGCTGTTTACCCTGGATCCGGATCAGTGCGCGGCATGTACCTACATGGTCAAGAGCGTCACAGATATCTATGACGAGATCAGGGATATCGCGGATTATATCGTCTACCGCTACAATGTGCGGGAGGATATCGCCAGAACGGCAAAAATGGGGCTGAAGAATCTTCCGACCATGTGTATGGACGGGGAGAGTGTTTACGTGTCCGTAATTCCGGACAGAGATACGCTGATTGCGGAGATTCACAGGAGATATGCGCAGAAACACGGGGAAACAGATTCCTGAGCGGGTGAAAACTGTATCCCTCAAAATATTGCGAACTGTTTCTTTCCTATCAGATAATTATTCCCTATAATCGGGTTCAAGACAAAGAGGTCTGAACAAAACGGAATTGTTCAGACCTCTTTTCTGTTTATATTCATAGCAAAGGAGGAGTGATGAATGGATAAACAGGAGATCAACGAGAAGTTGAAGCAGTCCATTGTTGACATGGACCCGGACCTGGCGGAAGAAGCTGCCAATGATGCTGTGACGGCAGGACTGGATCCCCTGGAATGTATCAGCGGAGGCCTGTCCGATGGTATGGCTGTCATGAGCGATATGTTCGATGACGGAGAAGCCTTTGTCCCGGACCTGATGATGGCCTCGGAGGCATTTGAGACAGCGGTTGGCATTCTCACCGCGAATCTCTCGGAGGCAGAGAGAAGTCAGTCGTCCAACGGAAAGGTGCTGATCATGACTGTCGAGGGCGATATTCACGATATCGGAAAAAATATCGTGAAGACTATGTTCGAGGCAAATAACTTCAAGGTATATGACCTCGGCCGGGATGTCGCGACAGATACGGTTGTGCAGAAGGCAAAAGAATACGATGTGGATGTGATCTGCGGTTCTGCGCTGATGACCACCACCATGGCTTCCCAGAGAGACATCATCAACCGTCTCAAGGAGGAGGGAATCCGTGACCGTTACATTGTGATGTTCGGCGGAGCACCGGTCTCCGAAAAATGGTGTGAGGAGATCGGGGCGGACGGATATTCGGATACGGCGGCAGAGGCAGTAGAAGTGGCCAGAAAGCTTCTGGCAGCGAAAAGAGGTGAATGATTGATGAAGGCAATCAGCAAAGGTGTTACTGTCTACGATGTTTATGACAGGGCAAAGTCAGGGCCGAAAATGGAAGAAAAGGACTGGGACTTCGGCGTTATCCCGAAGACGGCCCGGGCTCTGAAGAAAAAGTACGGGATAAAGATGGACAAATCCGTCATGATTCCGGAGGACGAGGAACTGATCGACAAGCTCTTCCAGGCGGGCATTGACATGCTTGAGGAGTGCGGCGTGTACTGCATCGACACCGGACGTGTCATCAAGTACACCAGGGATGAGATCCTGAACGCGATCAAAAATGCGCCGGATCATTTCCAGTTCGGCGAGGGGAAAGAGGCGCACACGGTGGTGCCCAGATCCTATGACTCCCCGGTTTACCCGATTATTCAGGGCGGGCCTACCGGATCTCCGTGTTCCGAGGAGATGTTCCTTCCGATTCATCAGGCCTACGCCGAGGAGAGAATTGTAGATACCATTGTGGACGGCGTCATGCAGACGGTCATGGGAAAAGACCCGGTTCCCGGATCTCCGTGGGAAATTATGGGAGTCCGCTCCGAGGCCCTTCAGGTGCGTGAGGCACAGTGCAGAGCCGGCAGAAGCGGAATGGGCCTCTAGGGAAACGAAACTTCTCTCAGTGCCGCAGGAACTATCGAGGCAGATTTTCCTGGTGGCATGCGGCCATCTGATGCCCATGAGGTGTCCCAGCTGAATGAACTCAAGATCAACGTAGGCGCGTTGATGGTTGGTGCTCATTACGCAGAGGCTGGTGTACAGGTCATGGTAGAGCAGATGCCGATTTTCGGAGGCTATGCCGGCGGTCTGGAAGAGACCACTATTGTCGATGTAGCCACTACCATTAATTCATTTGTAATGCTGCAGGCAACCTGGCATCTGGACGGACCGGTCCATGTGCGCTGGGGCATCACGACAGCCAGAGAGGCTCTGGCCGTTGCGGGTCACGCGGCACGTGCGATCGATAAACACACGCATCTGATGCTGGGAAATCAGTACTACACACTGGCTGGTCCGTGTACGCTGATGTGTCTGCTGGAGACAGCGGCGCAGGCAATTACGGACACCGCAAGCGGCCGGGAGATTCTCTCAGGAGTCGCTGCGGGCAAAGGCGTTGTGACCGATCTGTTTACCGCAATGGAAGCCCGGTTTATGGGAGAGTGCGCACACGCTGTCGCCGGAATGGACCTTCACGAGGTGAATGTCCTCCTGGATAAGCTTGTCGCTATGTATGAGAAGGATTACAAGACAGCTCCCACCGGAAAGAGATTCCAGGACTGCTACGATGTGAAGACACTGCAGCCCAGCGAGGAGTACGTGCAGATCTACAATGACGCCATCCAGGTGATGACCGGTCTCGGCCTGCATTACTGGGATGATTAAGTCTGGCGAAACATAAGAAACCATGGAGAGACGAGGACTGTCGAAGAACAGTCCCTTCTCCCCTTATCTGGAGGATTGATCGAAGGGATCTTGCGGGCCCTAACCCCGTACAGCTCGGTGCAACTCCGGGATTCTCCGCACGAAGCCATGTCTTTCATTCTGTAAGAACATTACAGATGAGGCATGGCTTCTTTTTTGATTCAGGGAGGATTGGCTATGGTACATCTTATCTTTCAGCCCTCGGGAAAACAGATTGATGTGAAGGAAGATACCACGCTGCTGGACGCGGCTCTTCGTGCCGGCATTCACCTGGAGGCGGCCTGCGGAGGTCACGGAAGGTGTGGAAAGTGCCGTGTGGTCTGTGGAGATCCAGGAAATGCAGAGACACTCTCACCGCCGACGGCAGCGGAGAGAAATGCGCTTACGTCGGAGGAGCTTCTCTGTGGACAGCGGCTCGCGTGTGAGGCAAGGGCCAGACAAAATGCTGTCATTCTTGTTCCATCCTCCTCGGAAATGCACAGGCAGGTCATTCTGGAAAAAGGTGTGGAGAGAGAGACCGCGTGTCATCCCAGAACCACAGAGTATGTTCTGAGCGTTCCGCGTCCCACTCTGGAGGATTACCGGGACGATGTCACCCGGGTGCTGGACGGGATGAGGGAGAGGGGCAGACCCGCACAGCAGGTAACATACGAGGCGCTGTGTCAGCTTCCGGCAGCACTGCGGGAGGGAAAATTCACGATCACCTGCGTTCGGAAGGATGAGGATCAGATTATCGGTTTTTATCCGGGTGTTCACAGACAGTCTTTGGGGATTGCCGTGGATATCGGAACCACAACAGTGGCTGTGTTTCTGTGTGATCTTTCCAGCGGCGCTCTGCTTGGCTCGGACTCCTTTATGAATCCGCAGATTACTTGCGGGGATGATGTCATCTCAAGAGTTTCGTGTATCCGGGAAGAACCGGAAAAGTTGGAGGCCATGCGTGGAGCTCTGCTGGATCAGATGAACCGGTCTATCAGGAAACTGACCGATAGGTACGGGGTTCGTCCGGAGGATATTCAGGAGACAGTGCTGGCAGGAAACACGGTAATGACATGCATTGCTCTTGGACTTCATCCGGACTGGCTGGGCGTATCTCCTTTTGTCAGCCCCGCCTCCAGAGGATTGGATCTGACTGCGAAGCAGGCGGGCCTCTCCATTCTGCCTGGAGGGCTGGTCCATGTGCTCCCCGGCGAAGCGGGTTTTGTGGGCGCCGACAATGTGGCCGTCCTGCTGTCCTGCGAGCCATTTCCGAAGGACCAGGTCACTCTGGTCATCGATATCGGCACGAACAGCGAGATCGATCTGATTGCCGACGGGAAGATCTGGTGTACATCTTGCGCCACGGGCCCGGCGCTGGAGGGCGCGCAGATCTCCTGCGGGATGCGGGCGGCAGATGGAGCCATTGACCGGGTGAGTATTGATCCGGATTCGCTGAAGCCTTCCATTCATATCATCGGGGGAGGAGCTGTTCCGGAGGGAATATGCGGGTCCGGCATTCTTGACGCCGTGGCGGTTATGGCGGAGTGCGGGATTATCCGACCGGACGGGAGATTTGCGGATATCCGGAATTCTCCCTGGCTGCGCAGGGACGCGAAAGGACAGATGGAATATGTGCTCTATCGCGCGTCGGATCAGGAAGAAAAGGACATCACTGTCAAGCTGGCGGATATCCGGGCTGTTCAGCTGGCAAAAGCGGCGCTGTACGCGGGAGCTTCCATGCTTCTTCATGCGTGCGGCAGAGAATATCCGGATCAGATTATTCTGGCGGGAGCCTTCGGCAGTTTTATCGACAGAGACAGCGCCCTGAAGCTGGGGCTGTTTTCGGACTGCCTGAAGAAAAACATCCATGTTGTCGGAAATGCGGCGGGTACCGGGGCACGGATGGCTCTGCTGAACAGGGAAAAGGCACAGCGGGCGGAAGAACTCGCGCGTTCTGTGACATTTATCGAGACAGCGGCAAAACCGGATTTCCGGAAATGCTTTGCGGACAGTATGTATATTCCGCACCGCACAGACCGGTTTACCAGAAACAAGCCGTTTCGTTTCCCCTGCCGGGGCACTCACCACTCGGTCCGTCCGGCCTCCGATTTCCGTTACCAATATCAGACCTGGGAGGAACTGCTGGAAAAGGGGCTTCCGGACGAGGAATCTCTTCAGAAGTGCATCCTCCGGATGAACCGTTCCGGACAGCCGGATGATGTGGCAGATATTCCGGGCGCGTTCGCTCTTCTGGCTTCCCTGGTGCCGCCGGAGCAGCTGTACCGGAAGGCGGGGAGGAATCCCATACAGTTCACACAAACTTTGGAGAAGCTGAACGCAATTATTCTCCGGTACGCGGAAAAACGTCTCTCCAGGGACGTTCGGATCCTGTCCTTTGCCGATCCGGCGGGAGAGATGGAACTCTGCGGCCTGGATTTTTACCGGAAATTCAGCGGACTTGCCAACTACCGCCTTTTCTGTGCCCTGGAAAAAAATCTGGGCCAGAGCCTGGTTCATATCTGCGGCAAGACGTCGGTTTCCATGGAAAAGGCCGGATTCATGACGGCGGAGCCGATCCGGACAGAGGAGGGTGTACCTTATCTGGATATCCTTCGGATATGCGCAGCGGACCGAAAGACACATTTTATCGGACATGGATGCATCAACAGAGAGTATCCGGACCTCCCGCTGATTTATTCGATGAAGCTGTATAGAGACAGGAACGCTTCCGGCAGAAAGGAAGAGAAAGGAGAGCAGATATGACAGAGGAAATATTGAAGAAGGCAGAGCGGGGAGAGCAGCTGACAGGGACGGATATTCTGACGCTGCTGCAGAGAAAGGAAGAGAAGGATGAGCTCTTCGCAGCTGCGCGCCGGACGCGGGAAAAGGTGATGGGAAATAAGGTCTTTACCTATGGGTTTGTCTATTTCTCCACGTACTGCAAAAACAGCTGTTCGTTCTGCTACTTCCGCCATGAAAACAGTCTGGCGCCCAGATACCGGAAGGAAAAGGAGAATATTGTCCGGACAGCGGTCCGGCTGCGGGACTCCGGCGTGAATCTCATTGACCTTACCACGGGCGATGATCCCTATTACACCGGACACCCGGACCGGCTGGCAGAGATTGTCCGCGCCGTGCGGGAGAACACCGGTCTTGGCGTCATGGTTTCCCCGGGCGTGCTGGACCAGAACGGGATCCGGGCGATAGCACATGCGGGAGCAGACTGGTATGCGCTCTACCAGGAGACCTATGACAGACAGCTCTTTGGAAGGCTGCGGTTACAACAGAGTTATGAGGCGAGAATGAGGGCCAAGCTCTTCGCCAGGGCCCAGGGACTCCTCATTGAGGAGGGGCTGCTGACCGGCGTCTCGGATACAGCAGAGAGTCGGACCATGGCACTGCTGGAGATGCGGAAAATCGGCTTCGACCAGGTGCGTGTCATGACATTTATTCCGCAGGAGGGTGCCCCGCTGGCAGGCACGGGAAAGGCCGGAGATTTTGAGGACGAGCTGATGACCATCGCTGTCATGCGCCTTCTCTTCCCGGATGCGCTGATCCCAGCCTCTCTGGATGTGGACGGACTGGATGGACTGGAGGCGCGGCTGAACGCCGGGGCCAGTGTGGTCACATCGATCGTTGCCCCGAAGGAAGGGTATGCGGGCGTCGCCAACAGTGTCCGGGATATTGATGACGGGTATCGGACCATATCCGGCATTCAGAGCACCCTGGGACGCTGTGGTCTTACCTGTGCCAGTGCGGAGGAATACCGCCATTGGATCGAAGAAAGGAAGCGGATATCATGCGCCTGTTAATTCTGGGAGGAAAACTGCAGGGAATGGAAGCCGTCTATCTGGCCCAGAAAGCCGGATGGACAGCGATAGTCGCGGACAGAACCAGAGAGGTGCCCGCGGCTGACCTGGCCGATGCGTTTGTCTGTGTGGATCTGACCGATGAGAATGCTGCACTTCCGATTTTCCGGCAGGCGGACGCCGTACTTCCTGCCATGGAAAACCGGGATGTACTGAAAAGACTTGATGATTACGGGGAAAAATCCGGGACACGGGTTCTGTTTGACTGGGAGGCCTATCGCATCTCCTGTTCCAAGAAAAAATCGAATGAGCTTTTCCGGCAGCTGGGCATTCCGATGCCGGTGCCCTGGCCGCAGTGTGGATTTCCGGTTGTCGTGAAGCCTGACCAGAGAAGTGGGAGCGAGGGGGTCCGCGTATTCCGGGATCTGCAGTCCATGGCTGTGTACACAGAGCAGAACCCCGTGGAAAAGCAGGTAGTTCAGCAGTATCTGCCGGGACGCTCCTATTCCCTGGAGGTCATCGGGGATGGAACCCATTTCTGCTTTCCGCAGATCACGGAGGTGGTGACCGATGCGGGGTATGACTGCAAGAGGATTAAGGCACCTGCGGTTATTTCAGAAGAAAAAAGAAACCAGATGATGGAGATCGGCAGGAAGCTTGCCGGGGCTCTTAAAATTCACGGTATTTTTGACATCGAGGTGATTGATCACGAGGGTGTTCTTAAGATTCTGGAAATCGATGCGCGGCTGCCCAGCCAGACGCCGGTGAGTGTGTGGAATTCGACAGGCATCAATATGCTCGACTGCATGCTTCATCCGGACCGGCCGCCGGTTCCGAAAAAGGAGATCGGGTACTGTCTGTATCAGCAGATTGTGGCGGAGGAGGGCGTTATCCGCATGCTGGGCGAACATGTTCTTTCAGGCTGCAGGCACATGAAAAGAACAAAAGGCTTCTTCGGCGCAGATGAGGCGGTTACGGATTATGTGGACGGGTGCAGAGATTTTCGTGCGATTATCATTCTCACCCGTGACTCGGAGGCGGAGGCAGAGAGAGTCTTCCAGGCGGTGATCCGGAATATCTGTCACTCGCCGGAGTTTTCGGGATGGGAGTATCAGGAATAGTACCGGAGAGAGGAGAACACCATGACCAGACTCGTTGTAAAGGATATCATTCATATTGAGAAGCAGATACAGGCGTATGAAGGGATCTTTCGTGCTCAGACCGGCCAGACAATGGCGGAAATTGCAAAGCTGGCGGCAGGACTGGAAAAACCGGAAAAAGACAGAAAAACGGCGGTTGTCACCATCACGCAGGGGCAGGGGGTTATCCCGGGATTTGCGGAATCTCTCCGGGCAATACTCCGGTACAGCGGAATCCAAGCAGACGTTATGCCGAGAACGGATATCGGCGGGATGCAGGACGCTTTCTATGGCGGGTATGAAATCCTTTTTGCGGCAGACGACGATGTGTACAGCGCGTTCTCGCTGCATGGAGAAAAGGCTTTTTCGGACAACGGGGAGGCCACCGGACGGGGATTTGCGGCGGCACTGGCGCAGGCCATGAAGACGCGTGGGATCTCCCCGGATCAGAAGGTTCTGATTCTGGGAGCCGGGCCTGTCGGACGTTCTGCAGCGGCATATATTCTGGAGCAGGGGGGAAAGCCGTATTTCTGCGACACGGATCCGGCAAGGGAAGAGGCTGCGGTCCATTCCCTCCCGGGGACGGCAGGCCTGGGAGGAGAGACGGATAAGAAGGAATTTCAGTATATGATCGACGCCACGACGGCCGGAAATATTATTACAGCGGCAGACGTCACAGCGGATACCATCATTGCCGCGCCGGGCATGCCCCTGGGGGTGACCGGGGAAGCCTGCTCGATTGCCACTGTCATCCATAATCCGCTGGAGCTGGGGACGCTGACTATGTACTACAGTGTGTTGAAGCAGGTGCAGACTGTCCGGACGGCAGAGCAGAAGTAAAGAAGGGGGCAAGGATGATGGATAAACAGGAAAAAATGCGGTATATCAGCAAGCACAGGGGCCTCGATGAACTCGTGGGAAAAATCAGGCTCTGGCCCTCCAGAAACGGTGTCCTTCACGGGATAAAAAATATGGAGTGCAGAGGCAATACATTAATAATCACTACTCATTGTGGCGAGACATTTACGGTCTGGAATTCCAGGCGCGGGAGGGTCTTTCCGGTATAGACTTCATAGACCGTCCGGAGCGCGGCTTCCATCACGCCGCCGGTGGCGCCGA
>CACVSR010000065.1 GCA_902756775.1 uncultured Lachnospiraceae bacterium
CCCGTGGCCGAACATGAACCCGAAGGCCTGCAGGATAGCCATCAGTCCGAAGACCACGCCGGTCGCCCCGGATGCGCTTGTGCCGATTCCGCTGACAAACCAGGTGTCCGCCATATTGTAGACATTTGTCACAAGCATAGAGACAATCGTCGGAAGAGAAAGGGACAAAATCAGGTGGCTGACCGGTTCCTGTGTCATTTTCCGGTACTGCTCTTCTGCGGATGATAGTTCCTGCTTTTCATCTGATTCCATTGCTGTTACTTCCATTTCCCGTAAATTTCTTTTTTATGTTTCTTTTTTATTTCTTCTTATGTCGAATGCCCTGGCTGTGCTCGGATTCCTCCGGTTTTTATAGCTTTCACCGTTATTTTAGCAGAAAAAGCAGCTTTAAGCCATGGGGACCGCTGAAGCATGTCCCTGCCATAAGATATTTCACCGGCAGTTTATTCCGCTGACAGATATTGAACGGCGCACAAGAATCCTCAGGGGAAATGTTTCCCGGCTCTCCGGAATATGGTAAGATAGGTACGGTTCTGCCGGACGGGAGAACCGTACCATTACCTATTGGTTACAAACACTGCAGACGCCTGGGAAAATTCGGATATTCCGGATAGCTTCTGCATGGGGAAAGTCTGCAGAACAGAATGACAGGGAACGTAAGGAGGTCAACTTTATGGGAACACCATCACCATCTGCCTGCATGGAAATCAAAGACGGAACACATGTCGCAAAGGTTGTGCTTATGCCGGGGGATCCGCTCCGCGCGAAATATGTGGCGGAAACATATCTGGAGAATCCGGTCGTATTTAATGATGTCCGCAATATGCTGGGCTTTACCGGAACCTACGAGGGTAAAGAGGTCTCGGTTATGGGAAGCGGAATGGGAATCCCGTCCATCGGACTCTACTCCCATGAGCTTTATCATTTCTTTGGCGTTGAGGGAATTATCCGGATCGGAAGCGCCGGCGGCGTCGGTGAAAAGGTGAATGTCCGGGACGTTGTTCTTGCCATGAGCGCGACAACGAATTCCGCCTATCCATCCCGTTATGGTCTGCCGGGACAGCTTGCCCCCACGGCGGACTGGGAGATGCTGCGCACAGCCGCGGATATTGCGGATGAAATGGGCGTAAAGACAGCGGTCGGCAGCGTGTATTCTTCTGATTACTTCTACTATCCGGATCCGGAGGTCAGTGAAAAAGAACGGAAGGCCGGGCTTCTGGCCGTGGAGATGGAGACGGCCGGTCTGTACACAGAGGCCATGTACGCGGGCAAGAAGGCGCTGAGCATTCTGCAGGTGTCCGACCATCTGTTTAAGCCGGATCACCTTACGCCGGACGAGATTCGCACCTCCTTCCATGAAATGATGGAAATCGCTCTGAAAACGGCGGTCCGCATACAGGGCTGACAAGCGGCGGGAACAGAAACAGACAAAATCGGAGGCATAAAAAATGAGCAAACCGTTGGTATGGGCGCACAGGGGCGCCAGCGGATACGCGCCGGAAAACACACTCCCGGCCTTTCAGAAGGCGGCGGATCTGGGGGCGGACGGCGTAGAGCTGGATGTCCAGCTGACAAAGGACGGGGAGATTGTAGTCTGCCACGACGAACAGATTGACAGAACCGCAAGCGCAAAGGGCTGGATTAAGGATTATACGCTGGAAGAGCTTAAAAAAATGGATTTCTGCGGCGGGCAGATGGCTTACGAGGGCGTGCAGATTCCCACCATACAGGAGGTCTTTGACCTGCTGAAGCCGACCGGTCTTACAATCAATATTGAGCTGAAGACCGGAGAGATCTTTTACCCGGAGCTGGAGCGCAGAATTGTGGAGCTTACCCGTGAAAACGGGTGGATGGACCGGGTGATTTTTTCTTCCTTCAACCATTATTCCATCATGGAGATCCAGAAGCTTGCTCCGGAGGCAAAGACAGGATTTCTGTACGCGGACGGCACGCTGGATATGCCGGAATACGGCAGAGATCACCATGTCAATGCTCTGCATCCGGCTCTTTACAATCTGCAGTACCCGGATTACATGAAGAAGTGCAGAGAATTCGGGCTGGATGTCAATGTATGGACGGTCAACCGGGATGAATGGCTGAAGATGTGCTGCGACTTCGGTGTCCACGCCATTATTACCAACTATCCGGATAAGGCAAGAAAGATCATTGACGGCTGAATCCGGAGCCGGTCAGGAGACACTGTTGACGGGGGTCAGGGCAATGTTCATGTCCACATCCCCGTCAATACCGTCTACTTTTCCCATATTAGAGTACTGCCAGTAGTCAAACCGGTAGGTGGAGGACGGGGTGGCCTCGTAGCTGCTGTACCAGATCGGCAGGTTTTCCAGACTGCTCATATTCAGAACAAAAAGTTCCCACTGCAGATTGACGTACAGCATAGGTGTGTATCCCGCGTTTGCTATTTCCAGGCTGAAAGCCTGTATATTGGAAGTAAACTGTTCGCCGGATACATTGTCCGTGCGGGCGTCATCCTCTGTGATATTTTCCACATCATAAGTGACGGGAAGATCCAGTGTTCTCCCGTCCAGTTTCTTTAGAACAAAGTCTGCTTCTTCTTCTGCTTCCGTCTCGTTGACAGCCTGGGAGAAGAAGTAAACGCCGATCTTCAGTCCTGCCTTTCTGGCATTCTTATAATTTTCCTCAAAATTGGCGTCCTCCTGCAGTGTGCCCTCCGTGCCATATCCACGGTAGCCGATCCGCAGGAACACAAAGTCAATGCCGTCTGCCTTCACCTTATTCCAGTCCACGGATCCGTTGTGTTCGGAAACATCAATTCCGGTGCTGTAGGAGTAGGAGCCGGTATCGGTGTAGATCATTCGTCCGTTTTCCAGTACAAATGCGGCCTTGCTATAGTCGTTGTACAGATGGGAAGAACCGGAAACAAACAGCTGGGACGCGGCAGAGGTTGCCAGGTTTCCGACTGCCGTTTTGGTCCGCCGGTTTACGGACAGCAGAATACATATGATTACAAGGATGCCGACGGGTATCAGCAGATACCGTCGGCTCCGTCTGGATGATTTTTTTCTTCTTTTCATAAATCTGTGAATTCCCTGTTACATAATGAACTATATTATTACACGAGAGAGCGGGAATGCGCAACAAAGTTTATGCTTTTTTTAATAATCGGAACCCCCAATCCGTGGTACACTGATTATTGCATGAAAACATGACTGATTTGTGAAAACATCCGGGGATCTGGGGAGATATCCGGATGGCTAAAAGGGGTAAGATCATTGAAAAAAATCACACAGGATTTCCGCACCGGTGCGCGCAGAGCTGCGCTGATGCTCTTATCCGCTGCTCTTCTGGCCGGATCGCTGTCCGGCTGCGGGCTGCGGGAGACACTGGAGAAGCTGGCCGGAGAGGGCGGCGAGAAAGAAAACGGGCAGACCGCTGCCTCCGCTGTGCCGGAAGGGGATCAGAACGGAGGCACTGCAGATTCCCCGGCAGCGGTTTCGGCTGCCTCCGAGGAGAATTCCGGCGGCGGGTTTCTGGAGCAGCTTGCGCGGAACCCGCTGAATGCGGATAAATATCAGGATAATATTCCGGATGAGGAGAGCCTTTTCCGGAATGCAGCCGCGGATTATTTCTTTTTTAATCAGCTGACGGACGAGGAAAAAATCATTTATAATGCCATGAAAACTGTGGCGGGGCATCCGGAATCCACGGAGTATCACAAGCGGATGGAGATTACGGCAGATCCGGCCTCTGATGCGTTTAAGCAAGAGGTAAACCGGGCGTATGATGCCCTGATCTACGATCACCCGGAAATGTTCTGGCTGCGGGAGGGAAGCGGAAGCTTTACCTATTATTATCTGGATTCTTTTCATCTGGGGGATCGGTACACCGTGATGCTGCAGCTGACGGAGCCATACCAGAATTATCAGGCGGAGATGACGGCTTTCAACAGTGCGGTGGACAGCTTCTTTTCCGATATTGACACGACGCAGGCTGCACCCTGGCTGGCTCTGCGTGTTCATGACAAGCTGAACAGTCTGGTTTCTTATGACTGGGAGCTGGCGGATGCCGTGACAGACACAGGCTCCGCGTCCTTTGACCTGTCGTATTCCGCATACGGAGCCCTGGTGGCGGACAGCAGGGGAGACGCCAACACAGCGCTCTGCGACGGGTACACCTACGCCTACCAGTATCTGCTGCAGCAGGTGGGTATTCCGGTGGTACGGGTAACCGGAAAGGCGGGAAAATCCGCAGATGACCTGCAGCCGCATTCCTGGACGGTTATTTCACTGGACGGAGAATGGTATGAGACAGATCCCACCTGGGATGACATAGAACCGGATCTGAATTCCGGGGACGCGGACCAGACGATCGTCCAGGCGGCGGTCAGCGACACGGCCTACTGGAACAGAGTGTGCCATTATATGTATGACCTGACGACAGAACAGATTTCCAACTACACGGCGGACGACAGCTACACCTACTACATCACGACAGACGAGTACAGCGGCTACGCGAAATTCCTGGATGATTCCGTGCACATCCGCACCACGCAGGAGGAGGGAGAGGCGCAGGGGGATACACTCTCCTGGCTGGCGCCTACCGCTACGGGAACTACATACACGTATGATTTTCTGATTCAGAACGGGGGATGACAGAATCCTCCGTTTTTTCTGTCTTCCCGTTGCTGGTGTATCCGATCAGTATCTGATGGATACTCTGGTGCAGCCAGGGCAGATAGGTTTTCAGATCACACGGAGATTCATAGACAATGCAGCTGTAGCCGGTGGAACCGATCAGTTCGATAATGGTAAAAAGCAGGAGATCCGGATGCTCGCATTCGATGTGATCCGCCTTTAACGCCTGCAGAAAGCCTTCATAGAATTCCGTCAGCTGCGGCACATCCTCCGGCTGCGCGGAGGCAAATCGAAACAGCCCCCAGGAAAGATTCTTGGAGATAAATTTCAGCAGCATCGGGTTTGCCTGAAGGTAATTCAGAATATAATCGGTAATGCCGAAAATATAGTCCTCCAGTGTCCGGGGTTTTTCCGGGCGCAGCTCCAGAGCCTTCAGTGCCTCCTGCATCAGCTGGGCGGATTTTCTGGCCACAAGCTGATCCCGCAGATCATATTTATCCCGAAAATACAGATAAAAAGTACCCTTTGCAAGGCCTGCCCTTTTGGATATATCCGATATGGTGGTCTTGGAAAAACCCTGCTCTACAAACAGATCGAACGCGGTCTGAAGAAGGGACGTCCGTTTATTCCTTTTATTTACTTCAACTTTTCCCATGGCTGCTCCTCCGCTGCCTATGCATCCTGAATCCGGCCGTCTGCTTCGGTTCTGCTGTAACATCCTTCGTCCGGTACGATGAACTGTTCCAGGTCGTTTGGATTAAGAAAAACCAGACAAAGGCCTGCTGATAATACTAGTCTACCACTGTTTAAGGGGAAGTGGAGAGAAAAATAATGACCAAAATTCATTTTAATTGTTTGAATTTATTGTGAAACATAAACATTGACCAACGGTCATTCGTGAAATAAGATGATAGAGGTGCAGGGAGCAGTCTTTGTGTTCCGTTCTGTATATATCACGCCGTGTGATGAAAGAACAGGGACGGGTCAGCTTCCGTGTTACAGGAAAAGATATGATTACAGCGTGCCAGGGTCATGCAGTAATCCTATTTTTACAGCTGTTTCAAATCATTATAAGGATAGGGGTGGATTAGTTTGATTAAGGTAGGAAAGTGGATTGCCAGACACAGGGTTCTGATTCTGATCGTGGCAATTATCCTTCTGTTCCCGTCTATGTATGGTTACGAGCATACCCGGACGAATTACGACCTTCTGACTTATCTTCCGGACACCCTGGAGACCGTAAAGGGTCAGGATATTCTGGTGGATGAGTACGGAATGGGAGCGTTTTCCATGATTGTGGTGGAAAACGAGGATCTGAAGGACGTCGCAAAGCTGGAAAAGGATATTGAGGCCATTCCACATGTCAAGGACGTACTCTGGTATGACGATGTGGCGGACATCAATCTTCCGGTGGACATGATACCGAAAAACCTCCGTGAGAAGTTCTTTAACGGAGACGCCACCATGATGATTGCCCTTCTGGACGATTCTACTTCCGCGGATTCCTCCATGGAAGCCGTGGAGCAGATACGGCAGACGGTGAAGGACGACTGCTATGTCTCCGGGATGACAGCCATTTTGAATGACCTGAAGAGCCTGACGGATCAGGAACTTCCTATTTATGTGACTATAGCCGTTGCGCTCTGTCTGGCTGCGCTTCTTTTACTGACAGATTCCTTTGCTGTGCCGTTTCTGTTTCTGATTGATATCGGAATGGCGATTATCTACAATATGGGAACCAACATGGTGTTCGGCCAGATCTCTTACATTACCAAGGCTGTCGCCGCGGTCCTGCAGCTGGGGGTTACCACCGACTACTCCATTTTCCTGCTGGGAAGCTACCGGGAGAATAAAGAGAGGTTTCCGGGTGATAACAACCGTGCCATGGGTCACGCCATTTCCAACACGTTCAAGTCTATTATCGGAAGCTCTGTGACGACGATCGCCGGATTTATTGCGCTTTGCTTTATGAGCTTTAGTCTGGGCTTCGATATGGGATTGGTTATGGCAAAAGGAGTTCTGTTCGGCGTATTAAGCTGCGTGACCATCCTTCCGGCTCTGGTCCTTATCTTTGATAAGCTGATTACCAAAACCACGCACCGACCGCTTCTGCGGAATACCGACAGGCTGTCCGATTTCATTACCAAACACTGGGTGATCTGGCTGGCCATTTTCGCGGTGATGTTTGTTCCGGCTCTGTACGGCAATAGCAACGTGAAAAACTACTACGATATGTCAGGTTCTCTTCCGAAAAATCTTCCCTCAAGCATTGCGCAGACAAAGCTGGAGGACGACTTCGGCAGCAGCACCATGCATGTGATTTTGATGGACAAAGATCTTTCCGCAAAGGATCAGAAAGCTGTCCTGGATCAGATTGATGATGTGGACGGCGTAAACTACTGCCTTGGCATCCGGTCCCTGGTGGGTTCGGAAATTCCGGATTCTATGATCCCGGCAAAAGCAAGGAAGATGCTGGAGAGTGATAAATATACGCTGGCCTTTGTCAGCAGCCAGTACTACACAGGCTCCGACGAGGTAAACGCGCAGATCGACGACATCAACAAAATTCTGAAGCAGTATGACCCCAACGGCATGCTGATCGGCGAAGCTCCGCTGACCCATGACCTGGTGGATGTCACGAATGTGGACTTCATGCACGTAAATACGGCATCTATCGGAATTATCTTCTTCATTATTCTGTTTGTGTTCAAGTCCTTCTCGCTGCCGGTGATTCTGGAGGCGACCATCGAGTTTGCCATCTTTGTCAACATGGCCATTGAATTCTACACGGGAACATCGGTTTCTTTTGTAACCAGCATTGTTCTGGGTACTGTTCAGCTTGGCTCCACCGTTGACTATGCCATCCTGATGACAAGCCGGTTCCAGAAGGAAAGACAGCGAGGCCGTGATAAAAAGACGGCTGTAACAATCGCGCACCGCGCATGCATGCCATCTATCATAACCTCCGGAGCCGCCTTCTTCGCAGCAACCTTCGGCGTGGCCGTATATTCGGATATTGATGTGATTCACTCCATTTGCATGATGCTGGCACGAGGCGCGCTGATTAGTATGGTGACGGTTATCTTTGTACTCCCCGGCTGGTTTATGCTGCTGGACGGCTTTATCGAAAAGACCTCCATTGATTTTCTGGGAACAAAGAAGGCAGCCCGCAGGGAAGCCGCCCAGGCCAGAAGAATCGGCACCGCACCTGCAGCGGCAGCAGCAGGAAGCGGACAAGTTTCCGAAGCTTCCGGCGATGCTGGTGTGACCGGTGTTTCCGGTGCGGAGACGGCGGAAGGCAGCAAGACATCCGGGGATTCCGAAAAACAGGACTTTGAAGAGTAAAAATCTGATAAACTGGAATAATAATAGTTAAGCAAAGCTAATCATACTGTCCGGGCTTAGACGGGAATCTAAGAGAATCGAGGAAGAATATGAACCGCAACAGAAAGATAAAGGTAAAAAAGTTAAATAAGCCACTGGCAATCGGAATGGCAGCTCTTATGGGCGCTGTTCCCATGGTCACAGCCGCGCCCGTATTCGCGGACAGCGCGCAGACGTCTGATTCCGCGGTAACAAAGGACGAGACGGTCTATGTCAATGCGGACGCTTCTGGAAAGACATCGAAAATTACGGTATCCGATCAGCTGACAAACGCGGGTTCGCAGAAAACGGTAGAGGACGCCTCCGATCTTTCTGACATTCAGAATGTCAAGGGAGACGAGACCTACAGCGGATCCGGCAGCAGCATGACATGGACCACAGACGGAGAGGACATCTTCTACCAGGGAACATCCAACAAGGATCTCCCGGTAGGCGTCAGCTTCACCTATCTGCTGGACGGCAAGGAAATTGCCCCGAAGGATCTGATCGGAAAAAGCGGTAAGCTGACCATTAAAATCAAATATACCAACAACACCAGCTCGTCCGTGGACATCAACGGGAAAAAGCAGGATGTACAGACACCGTTTATGATGATTACCGGACTGATTATGCCGTCCGAGACCTTCTCCAATGTAACCGTGGATAACGGCAAGGTAATTAACGACGGCAGCAGAAACGTGGTCGTGGCATACGGAATGCCCGGCCTCCGGGAGAGCCTGAACATAGACGGCTATACCTCAGACGACAGCAGCGATTCCGGCAGCAACGGCAGCAAGAAAACATCCGAGGACAGCAGCAAAACAACTTCAGAGGAAAGCGTGAGCAGCACATCTTCGGAGGACAGCAGCAAAGCGGCATCGGACAGCAGCGCATCTTCGGAGGACAGCGGCAGAAAGGCTTCCGATAATAAGGACAGTAAGAGCACCGAAGATAAAATCGACGAGAAAACCCAGACGGTGAAAGATAAAATTGCGGACATCAGTATTCCGGACACTGTAGAAATCACAGCGGATGTGACAGATTTTGAGATGAGCTCCACCTACACGGTTGCCATGGACAGCATCTTTGATGACATCGATGTGGACGACATCGAGGATTCCGACGACCTTCGCGATTCACTGAACGAGCTGGAGGACGCCGCTGTAAAGCTTGCGGACGGCAGCAGCGAACTGAAGGACGGCACCTCCGAGCTGGCCACAAAATATAAAGATCTGGACAGTGGCATCAAGCAGCTGAAGGAAGGACTGGACACCGCGGCAAGCGGGGTGAATGCTCTGGCTTCGCAGGCACCGGATGCGGCAAATGGCGCCAAAGCGCTGGCAAACGGGACAACAGCGCTGAAAAATGCGATGGATGGTTTTTCCAGTGATGCAAAGACGCTGAACGGTATTGCTTCTGCCGCGTCAAAGCAGGCCAGTGATGAAGTCGGAGCCCAGCTGAGTAATAGTGATGCCTTAAATAAACAAGCGGAGGCAGTAGGAAAATCTGCAGCCGCCTCGGCAGTGCAGACAATAAACAGCCAGACTAAAACAGTCGGCGACACGGCAGTGGCAGGAGTTAACGCGCAGCTTGAGGACAGTGCGAAAAATGCGGGGGCAAACGCGCAAAGCACCGCTGAAGAAAGCGTAGATGAGAAAGAAGTCGGGGACGCGGCTGTAAAGGTGGTGAATCAGTCACTGGACAATGCGGCAAAAAATGCATCCAGTCAGGCGTCACAGATGGCAACCGCAGCAGTGACAGGAGATGAGAATCTGAAGGCACTGGCATCACAGGCG
>CACVSR010000066.1 GCA_902756775.1 uncultured Lachnospiraceae bacterium
CTCAGAAATACAAAACTTGACGAAAAGTATTCTGCGGAAGATGTCCTGAAACTTACCAAGAACATCTATCAGGTGAATACCGGCGGCGCCCAGGGCCGCAGGATTTCTGCAATTCAAAAACGTACACAAGACGTCCTTGATACCTTGGGAGTGGATCTATTACGTAAGAATTAATGTTTCAGTGTTATATATCAGTGATCCGGGGAAAAAGCAACCTATATGTGCTTATCCGGCTTTGTCCCGTTGCTCCCGGAGACCTTCTCAAAAACACGATTCAGAAAGAAAGAGAAAAGACAGGCGACGGAAGAAGCCCCGGCGAAAAGGAATATGCTGAACAGAAAAACAGCCGCGACACCGTTGTGAACAGCCAGATCAACAGGAAGGAAGAGAACGATCACAAAGAAAATGGACAGAAAGAGATTTCCGAGAGCAAGCTGAACGGCATTCCGGATTGTCTGCCCATACGTCTCACAGTAGCGGGCCGTCAGAGGAAAGGCATAAAGAAGAACCGCGGCAACCGCAAAAACCATCAGCCAGATCGGATATTGAAGAATCCGGAAGACAGGGTCAATGACCTTATAAATAATATACAGATCGACACTGAAGAAGATAAAAAGGCCGAGTCCAGGCAGCCAGAGCAGGGTCGATCGGGAAAAATTCCTCCTGAATTCCCGAAAATAGCCCTTGATCAGATACGTATCTTCTTTTCGTACGATTTTCAGCGTCTGACTGTAAAGAGCTGTCAGCGCCGCGCCAATCGTGAAAACAGGAAGACTTGTCAGGATAAAAACTGCATTTAAACAAATGAGATCAAAAAACCTGCCGAGGATTCGCTGCACAGGATTGTTCGGATTAAAATATTTTTCCAAATTCTGCCTCTCTTTCTGATTTGAAGATTACAGTGTGAAAAATCATGTCCACGTCACAAAGCGTGTGTAATGCGGATGCAGGAGGAATATGAGCGTTCGAAGCTCAGAATTCTGCCTGCTATCCTTTTTGCACAAAATGCTCGCTGCAATTCCTCTTTACACGCATTCCATGTGTATAGTATACAAAAATATTGTGAATGCAGCGTATTCATTGTGTAAAATGGCAAGAAATGTCAAATTCACCGCAAGTATTGTCAAACCAGACGACACGGCAGATGATATAAAAAAAACAGCAGGATAAGGAGAGAAAATCAGGCCTGGTTTTCAACAGTCAGTCACAACAGCAACGCTTCCGGGGGAGGAGACTCAGGAGTGTTCGTAAAGGAGGAAAAAATGAGAAAAAAAGTGATTTCGATGCTTTTGACAGCTGCCATGACCTGCACCATGTTTGCCGGCTGTGGGAGTGAAACCGGCGGTGAATCTGTAAAGGACACCAGCAAGACGGCTGAGGCTGAAAGCAATACATCTGAACAGGATGACGGCCAGGCCCAGACCATTACCCCAAAGGAGGGCGGAAAAAGCGGCACCTTGAATCTCTGGGCATTTACCGATGAGGTTCCCGGCATGGTTCAGAAATATATCGAAGCCCATCCGGATTTTCCTTATCAGGTATCATCCACGATCATTGCAACAACCGACGGCGCCTACCAGCCGGCCCTGGATGCCGCTCTGAAAGCAGGCGGCAAGGACAGCCCGGATATATACTGTGCGGAATCCGCCTTTGTTCTGAAATATACCAAGGGCGACATGGAACAGTATGCTATTCCGTATGAGGATCTCGGCATTGATGTAGACAAGGAAACCAAAGATGCTGATATTGCCCAGTACACCATAGACATAGGAACCAATTCCGACGGAAAACTGGATGCCCTTGGCTATCAGGCAACCGGCGGTGCATTCATCTATCGGAGATCCATTGCGAAAGATGTATTCGGTACGGATGATCCGGAAGAAATCTCCCAGATTATCGGCGGCGGCTCCGGTAATTTTGACAAGTTCTGGGAAGCCGCAGAAAAACTTGCCGCGAAAGGCGATGCCATTGTATCCGGTGACGGTGACATCTGGCATGCGGTTGAGAACAGCTCCGAAGAAGGATGGCTGACCAGTGACGGCAAACTGCAAATTGATCCGAAACGGGAAGCTTTCCTCGATATTTCGAAAAATCTGACAGACAAAGGCTGGTCTAATGTAACCCAGGACTGGCAGGATGCCTGGTTTGCCGACATGAAAGGTACCGGGCCCAAGCCGGTATTCGGATTCTTCGGTCCTGCCTGGCTTATTAATTATACGATTGCCAAGAACTGCGGCGGTGAAAAGACCGGTGAAGGAACTTATGGCGACTGGGCAGTCTGCGATTCCCCGGTAGGTTTCTTCTGGGGCGGCACCTGGATTCTGGCGAACAAGGAAATGGACGAGGAAAAAAAAGCCGCCGTCAGGGATATCATTGACTGGATTACCCTCCAGACGGATGAAGATTCCCTGCAGTACAAATGGGCCAACGGTACCCTAAACGGCGAAGGCGGCACCAAGGATGCCGTTGCATCCGGCACGGTCATGAGTAAATCGGACGGAAGTATGGACTTCCTTGGCGGTCAGAACATGTTTGACTACTTTGTTCCCGCCAACCAGTATGCCAACGGCAAAAACCTGACGCAGTATGACGAGTCCATCAACCAGATCTGGCGCGACCAGGTTCGTGCGTATGCTTCCGGTCAGAAGAGTCGCGAGGATGCGATCAGGGATTTCAAACAGACTGTCAGCGATAACCTCGGTATTGAGGCTGCTGACTGATTCAGGATTCAGCCGCGGAATCTGATACTATTCACCCTTTTCATATTTTTGCAGGGCAGAATCCGGCACTGCCCTGCATCCTTCTGCTTTTCTGAGGAGGCAAGCCATGAAAGCACGCCACAGCCGCTATGCAAAATACGGATACATCTTCAGTATTCCCTTTGCCGCAGCCTTTGTGATTTTTTCGCTGTATCCGACACTTTATACCGCCATCATCGGATTTACGGATTTACAGGGAATCGGAACCACAGAATTTCACTTTCTGAAGGATCCTTTTCTGAATTTCAGGACAATTCTGACCAGTCCTACGTTCCAGACGGCTTTCTGTAATACCGTGAAAATATGGGTGTTGAACTTTATTCCCCAGCTTTTTCTGGCTCTTCTGCTGGCGGCCTGGTTTACCGACCGGAGATTCAGAGTGCCCGGAGAAGGCATATTCAAGGTTCTTTTTTATATGCCGAATATTATCACGGCAGCGACCATCGCCATTCTTTTTAACGCGCTGTTCGGATATCCCATGGGCCCGGTCAATGATGTCCTGACCCGGATCGGAATTTTCAGCGCCCCGTATAATTTTCTGGTGAACAAAAATATAGCCCAGGACATTGTCATTTTTATACAGACCTGGATGTGGTACGGCTATACCATGATTATTTTGATTTCCGGAATTCTGGGTATCAATCCGGAGATCTTTGAAGCAGCGGAAGTCGATGGCGCCAGCGGCTGGCAGACCTTCTGGCTGGTTACGCTGCCGAATATCAAAACTATCCTTCTTTACACCATGATAACCAGCCTGATCGGCGGTCTGAATATGTTTGATATTCCAAAACTGTTTTTAATGGGCGGGCCTGACAATGCGACGCTGACAACAGGGGTATTCATTTATAACCAGGCTTTCTCCGGCGCCTATATGTACAACCGGGCAGCCGCAGCATCCATGATTATGTTTGTCATTATTGTTCTTGCATCGATTCTGCTCTTCTGGCTCTTACGGGATCGGGATGAGGAAGCATTGAAAAAGTTGCAGAGAAAGAGGGAAAAAGAAATGCGAAGAGCCTGCCGCGTCGGGAGAAAGGCAGAGGAGGCAGAAAAATGAAACGATCTCATACCATGAAAAAAACCATTATTTTCATCATCTGTATCATTCTTTCGATTCTTTCGATTCTGCCTTTTCTGATCATGATCGTGAACTCGACCCGTTCGACAGTGGAAATCCAGCAGCACGCGCTCTCCCTGATTCCTTCTGGTTATCTTGCAAGCAATTTCAAGGTACTTGTGGGAAAAAGCTTCAATCCGTTGGTCGGATTTATGAATTCACTGATCATTTCCGTTCTGACAACCATACTGGCTACCTATTTTTCGACACTGACGGCCTATGTTCTGGTCATATATGAATGGAAACTCCGGGATGCCCTCTATCGTTTTATTCTGGCAGTCATGATGATTCCGGCGCAGATCACCATGATCGGCTTCTATCAGATGGTTTATAAGGTTCATATGACAAATCATCTGTCGATGCTGATTCTGCCGGCTATTGCCTCTCCGGCCATGGTCTTTTATATGCGTCAGTATATGATTCCGGCCCTGAACAAGGAGATTGTTCAATCCGCACGGATTGACGGCGCAAGAGAGTTTTATATTTTCAACCGGATTGTTCTTCCCATCATGAAGCCGGCTATTGCCACGCAGGCAATCTTCTGCTTCGTCTCCAGCTGGAACAATCTTTTTACGCCTCTGGTTCTTCTGACCGATCAGCGGAAATATACTCTGCCCATCATGGTTTCTCTGCTTCGCGGAGATATCTACAAAACCGAATACGGCGCTGTATACCTCGGTCTGACGCTGACCGCTTTGCCGCTGATTATCGCTTACCTCTGTCTTTCCAGATACATCGTAGCAGGCGTTGCTCTCGGTTCCGTCAAGGGATGAAAAGAATGGATAAGCGGATCATCTCTCCTCATGCGTACGTCCGGGAGAAGGGGGAACATCAGAGGCGGCAGAAATAATTCGAACGGATAACAGTTTATCTCTCCTGTACTGTCAGAGAACGGTATCGGGTTGGAGTAATGCCTGTCGTATTCTTAAAGGCCCTGCTGAAGGAGGCCGGATCATGAAAGCCGGTTCGATAAGCGACTTCTGTAACGGAAATATCAGTTGCCAGAAGTTCCTCGGCCGTACGAATGCGAAGATCCTGGATGTATTCATAGTAGGTGGATCCGATATAGTCCTTGAAGAGTCTGCCGAAGTGAAATTTGGAATAGCCCGTGAATTCAGCAGCCTCTTCCAGGGACAGACATTCCTGCACATGCTCTTCGAGATATGTCAGGAGACTGGCAAAATGTTCAAAGCTCTTCTGCGCACAGCCTGGTCCCCTGTCCGGAAGAGGCCTGCTTTCCGGCAGGTAATGGCTGCCGAGGGTTCCGAAGAAATGGAGAATACACGCGTAAATATCGAGCTCCCACATATTTTCGTGCCCGAAATAAATCTCCGAAATCCGGGTTGTGTCCTTCCAAAGCGCATGATGAAACACCGGATCACCGGAAGCGGAAATATAGACCGCTTTGTTTAATCGGGCTGAAATCAGCTTGTAATCAAGAAAGGCAGTCAGCGGAGCGCCGTCAAAAAGCATGATCAGACGGGCTCCTGTGGGATTTCCCATGAGCCGATGCAGCATGTGCGGAGGAATCAGGAGCAGTTCCTCTTCTTTGAGGTGAAAGACCTGATTCTGACAGGAAACTGTATAAGCATCCTTCAGACAGGCAATGAGTTCAATGGCAGCATGGTGATGCGGAAGATAGCCCTGCTTCTGGATATTGTACCAGACACGGACATGAGAATTGCCGAGATAATTGACGGTTTCCTGACCTTCACTGACCCGTCGGTCAGATCCGTCCCAGTCATCCGGCTGGACATATTTCACAGGTATCGTATTTTCTGTCCTCATCATTCCCCCTATTTCTTCGATGAACGCTGCCGAATGCCCACCCCGAATGCACGCCCACGAAAGACATCACTACAATAAAACTCACGATTATGACAGAACAGGTTTGCAAAAGTCCTTTATGTACTAGTACTTTATATTTACATTATACGCTACACCGGACTGTTTGTAACCGTAAATTGAATGGAGAAGCACATGACCATCTACGTAAATGAAAAAGCTGATAAAGGGGGAGACGGATCTCAGGCGCATCCTTTCCGCACAATCCAGGAAGCCGCAGATCTCGCGGCGGCCGGCGATGAAGTTCTGGTCTATCCCGGAATTTACCGCGAATTTGTCCATCCCAGAAGAGGAGGCAGCGAAAGCCAGAGAATCGTCTACCGTTCGATCGAACCACGGAAGGCTGTCATTACCGGTGCGGAAATACTGACCGGATGGCAGGATCTCGGAAACGGACTCTGGCGCGCCGAAATCCGTAATGAAGTTTTCGGCAATTTTAATCCGTATCAGGAACTGGTAAGCGGCGACTGGTTTATGGGCGGTGTTATCGCACACCGGGGAGACGTCTACCTGAACCACAAGTCGCTATATGAGGTCCTGTCGCTGAAGGAAGTAAAGAACCCCACACCTTCTCTGTCTTCCTGGGATCCGAAGGGATCCTTATATCAGTGGTTCAGTGAGGTCGGACAGGAGACAACGGTCTTCTATTGTAATTTCCGGGATCGGGATCCCAATCAGGAAGAAGTGGAAATCAGTGTCCGTCCTGCCTGCTTTGCACCGGAAACAACGGGTCTGGGTTACATTTCCCTGTGCGGTTTTACCGTCAGAGAGGCTGCGACCCAGTGGGCGCCGCCAACAGCCTTTCAGGAAGGAATGATCGCACCGCACTGGTCCATAGGCTGGATTATCGAGGACTGTGATATTTATGAATCCAAATGTTCCGGTATCTCTCTTGGCAAGTACAGACAAACAGAGAATGACAACAAGTGGCTGAAATGGAAATATAAGGACGGGACGCAAACCCAGCGGGAATGCGTCTGCCTGGCTCAGGCAGACGGCTGGACAAAGAAAACCGTGGGCTCGCATATCATCCGCCGCTGCGACATCCATGACTGCGGACAGACCGGCATCGTGGGACATCTGGGCGGAGTTTTTTCCATTATCGAGGATTGCCATATTCATCACATTAACAATAAACAGAATCTTGCCGGAGCGGAGATCGGCGGTATCAAGATGCATGCCGCCATTGACTGCATCTACCGGCGAAACCACATTCACCACTGTACACGTGGTCTCTGGCTGGACTGGCAGGCCCAGGGCACAAGGGTAACGCAGAACATTTTTCACGATAATACCCTGCCCGTCTTTCAGGAAGATCCGCTGGCGCAGAAGGGAATGTCCGAAGATGAAAAAGAAGAAGCCCGGAGAAAACAAAAGGCGATTTTTGTCGGCATGGGAGAAGATATTTTTGTGGAAGTATCTCACGGCCCGACCCTGATTGATAATAATCTGCTTCTCTCCGACCGGGCCCTGAAGCTGGCCTGTCAGGGTGTAGCCGTCTGTCATAATCTGATCACCGGGAGCCTTGTTTCCATCGGAATCGGAACAGATAACGGATCTGAAAGCCTTCCCTCGCCACGGTACACGCCATATCATTTTCCTCATCAAACCGGAATCGCAGGCTTTATGACCTGCCTCCACGGGGACGATCGTTTCTATCAGAATATCTTCATTCAGAAGCCCGTCCGTCCAGTTATGGCCGCTTTTCAAAAGCAGCAGGCGGAAGCCGGGGACGGCTGGGATGACGGAAATATATGCGTGGGCACCCAGGGTTTTCAGGGCTATCCTGACTGGGACACCTGGAATAGAGAATTCGACGGCTTCTGCGGAATGGGGTCCGCCCCCAGTGACCGATATTACAGCCATCTTCCCGTCTGGGTCGACGGAAATATCTACCTGAACGGCGCACGTTCCTGGGAGCAGGAAAAGAAAAATCTGATTCTCCCGGATGAAACCATGGGCGTGAAAATATCCACAACGCCAGGGAAAATCGGGATCCGGCTTATATTATCGGAAGAACTGAAAGAAAAAATCGAGGCATGGGCAGACGGGATAAAGCTTGCGCTTATTGATACCGAAACCCTTGGCATGGCATTCGAGCCCGAAGAGAAGTTTGAGAATCCGGATGGCAGCCCCCTGGTACTGGATCTGGATCTCAGAAATGAGAAAAGAAATACTCCCGTTCTTCCGGGTCCTTTCCGGAAACTCAGCTGAAAAAGGAAAAATCTCCTTTTCGTGAAACAGAATAAGGCTTCCTTCTTCGGGAAAACCGGGTTATGGGGCTTTTCATTCCTCACAGAACGTGTTACATATGTTTCGGCTCTGTTTTATACAGTATCGCAGGCAGTGATGTCTGCGATACTGCATATACAAATCAGGACATACAGCATCCGCTATACCATATACACTGCGAACTGTATCCTCTGCCGATCTGACTGTGAGGAGGCTGTCATGGAAAACGCAATAACCGTTGCGGAAGACAGGAATAATTTCACAACAGGAAGCATTCCGAAAAAGATGCTGCGCTTTATGCTCCCGATTTTCGGATCGCTCGTTCTGCAGGCCATGTACGGTGCCGTCGATCTGCCTGTTTACCGTGATCAGTGCCATTCTCTGCTTTGTCATGGTCGTTTTCGCACAGCCGATTGCCGTGCTCATGCAGTCGCCGGAAGAGGCGGTTGATCTGACGGCGTCCTATATCCGGATCTGCGGCGCCGGTATATTTTTCATCGTCGCATATAACGTCATTTCCGCCATCTTCCGCGGGCTCGGCCTCACCGCTTCCTCCGGCTATGGCGTGGCGAGCAAAATCGTCTCCTTCGTCATGCTCGTTCCTTCATCCCTGATGCAGTCCATGAGTTCCTTCATCTCCCAGAATGTCGGTGCAAAACGGGAAGATCGTGCCAGAAAAGCCATGGTTTTCGGCATGCTGTTTGCCTTTGCCATCGGCGTCTGCATCAACCTGATTTATTTCATCATTTTCAGCAGACAGCTGAAAAACAACAATACCTCCGGTTAATACGCTGCGTGGGCACTGTTCTTTCCCGACCTTCCGTCACCAGGAGTCTTCGAATATGTCATCTGGTACCACCCCCGTCTCCAAGAGCAAAGACGCGATAGCAAGCGATTTATGCTGTGACAGAACATTTTCCTGCACCTGGCGTGCTGTAAACGTCCATAGACCTGTTTTTGCAGATCTTCTTTTTTGAATGAGAAAGTCGTTTAATCCCCCATCTGAGATGGGGAGAATGGAATAAGCAGTAGCGTTGCTTAGAGTACTAAAATAAAAACCTCCATGATAAAATGTTGTGGGTTTCGCGATCCATAACAAATATCAAGGAGGGTCCCAATGGACAATCAAAGTATACAACATACTCGCTGGAATTGCACTTATCATATAGTTTTCATCCCAAAATACCGACGGAGAATGCTATATGGAACCAACAAAAAAGATTTGGTAGAAATTATCAAAAAGCTCTGCGAGATGAAGGGCGTAGCCCTGATCGAAGGTAAGGTATGTGTGGATCATATACATATGTATGTGGCGATACCACCAAAGCTGAGCGTATCAGAATTCATGTCTTATTTAAAAGGCAAGAGTGCCCTAATGTTTTTCGATAGACATCCGGAGGCACGACCAAAATGGAACGATCGACATTTGTGGGCACGAGGGTATTATGTATCCACAGTTGGAAATGTAAACGAGGAAACAATCCGGCAGTATATCAAAGAACAAGAGGAAAACGATAAGCTAGAGGACGGTCAGAAGTAACAGAGCCTCCGCCGGAGGCTACCAGAACTGGTTTTTGGTAGTGCGAGACCCGCCTCTGGCGGAACCAGGGAAATGCGGCGGAGCCGCTTATATTAAACCCCCATTTGAAATGGGGGTTGGTAACTTTCTCAATCCAAAAATATACAGACAGTACGTTTATACAGAAGAGCGGAGATCCGATAACAGGGTCTGTTGATGCAAATGGCTGTTGGAATATACCAAGC
>CACVSR010000067.1 GCA_902756775.1 uncultured Lachnospiraceae bacterium
CTCCCTTTTCCTGCATGGTGATTCCGTACAGCCGGTCCGCGGATGCCATCGTCCCGCGTCTATGCGTTATGATAATAAACTGGGTGTGCTTTGTCAACTTATGCAGATAGCCGGCAAAACGCCCGACATTGCTGTCATCCAGCGCCGCCTCGATCTCGTCCAGAAGGCAGAAGGGAGAGGGTTTCAGGTTCTGAATCGCGAACAGAAGGGCAATCGCTGTCAGCGCTTTTTCCCCTCCGGAGAGCTGCATCATATTCTGCAGCTTTTTCCCCGGCGGCTGGGAGATAATGACAATGCCCGACTCCAGAATATCCTCCTCGTCCGCCAGCTCAAGTGTTCCCTTTCCTCCTCCGAACAGTTCCTTAAATACCTTGTCAAATTCCGTGCGGATATCCCGGAATTTCTCCCGGAACTGCCTTCGCATGCCTTCATCCAGTTCCGCAATGATCCCCTGCAGCTGGCCGGCCGCCTTAATCAGATCCTGCTGCTGGCCATGAAGGAAATCATATCTCTCCTTCAGCTCCCGGTATTCTTCCACCGCGTTTACATTGACACTTCCCATCTGACGGATGGCGGTTTTCAGCGCCGTGATATCCTTCCGGAGAGCGCCCCGCTCCGGGATCTCGTCAAAAACAAATTTCTCCGCCTGGTCAGGCGTCAGCTCGTATTCCTCATAGAGGTAATTAATCTGGTTTTCCCGCGCCTCGTTTAGTTTTTCTTCCTGCGACTGCAGACGGAAACACTCCTGCTCCATCTGGTTTTTCTGTCCGGAAAGCTCATCTCTCTTCTCGAAAAACTGCCTGTGGGACCGGTTCAGCTCTTCCTTCTGTTCCGTCAGCTTCTCCGCCGCGGTTTTGCAGGCCTCGGCGTCCAGTCCAAAGGTTTCCGCCTCCGCCAGGATTTTTTCGATTTCCTCTTCCTTGCCGGATATGTCCCCTGTCCCGGAGCTCAGCACAGACTCCAGACGTTTTTTCTCCTCCTCCAGTCTCTCCAGTTCCTCACCGGCTGTCTGCAGACGCTCGTCGATAAAGGTGCCCATCTGCTGTACCCTGGAAAAGGAAAGCCTGGCAGCGTCCTGTTCCCGGAGCGCCGTCTGCTCCTTCTCCCGAAGGCTCTTCAGCTTCTCCTGCAGATCCCGGATGGATGCGGTCAGTCTGCTCTCCTGCTCCTGGGATTCCTCCAGCTCCAGAGAGATCACAGACCTCTTCCGTGCAATTTCCGCAAGCTGTCCCTCAATCTCTCCTCTCTCCTGCTGCAGCTTCTGATAGCTGCTTCGGAAGGATGCCGTTTTTTCCAGTCCGGCGTCCCGGTTTACCCTGGCCGTGTTCTGCCGGAGGAACAGCTTCTGCAGCTCTTCATTCTGCGTGTTCTGCAGCTCCCGCAGCCGGCCTCTCTTCGTGCGGTTTTCTTCTATTTCCCTCTGCAGATCCGCCATTTCCGTCTTCAGCTGCCGGACACTCTTCTCCAGTTCCTCAATCTCTCTCCTTCTGCCGAGAAGATTGCTGTTATAGCGGAAGGAACCTCCCGTCATGGAGCCTCCGGGGCTCAAAAGCTCGCCCTCCAGGGTCACCATGCGGACAGACTGATGATACCGCCTGCCTACCGCAATAGCATGATCAATCTGATCCACAACAACGGTTCTCCCCAGCAGTCTCCGGACAACACCGCGGTAAACCGGGTCACAGCTGACCAGTTCGTCCGCTTTGCCCAGAACACCGGGTTCCCGCAGAACCGCCGTATTTCCGAAAGCCTGTTCTTCCCGCATGGACGTCAGGGGAAGGAAGGTGGCTCTCCCGTAGTGCCCCTTTTTCAGGTAATTAATCAGATATTTGGCTGTATTCTCATTGTCTGTGACAATATTCTGGAGGCTGCCGCCGAGCGCGGTTTCGATGGCCGTCTCGTATTTCTTATCGGTCTTGATCAGATCCGCGACCACGCCATGAATCCCCGGATTGTTTTCCTTCTGCTCCATGACCTTTTTGATGCTGTTTCCGTACCCCTCGTACCGCTCGGTGATATTGCGGAGCGATTCCAGTCGGGAGGACTCTCTGTGAAAGGCTGTCTGTCCGATTTCCAGCTGCTTATTCTGCCGGTCCAGCCGGATTTTCAGCTCCTCCAGCTGTTTCTCTGTCTGTTCGATCTCTTGTCTCTTCCGGTTTCCGGCGTCCGTGACATCCTGCAGCTCTCTGTCCAGAGAAGAAAGCTGCTGCCGCACCTGGTCCGCTTCTCCCTTCATCTGCAGCATACGGGAGGCCAACTCCGATTTCCGGATTCCGATCTGCTCCGCCATGGTGTCATAGCGCTGCATTTTTTCCCGGATCGAGGAGCGGTTGTTCAGAAGGGAAATGGTATCATTCTTCCCCTGCGACTCGTCCCTGGTCTTTTTATTGATCTCCTCCTGGATGGCCGCCGCCGCTTTTTCCTTCTCCGTTTTTTCCGCAAGAGCGGCCTCCAGCTTCCGGTTCAGGCCGTCCCTTTTTGCCTTCTCCTCCTTCTGCTCCTGCAGACGCCGCTCCCTGTCTTTCCCGACAGCTTCCAGACGCCTCCGGTAGATGTCGCTGTTCATCCGGGAGGTATGAATCTGCTCCTTCAGTACATTGACGCGCCCCTCCGCCTCCTGTTTTTTCAGGGCGGCCTGCTGTGCCTGCTCCTTCATATCCGCGATTTTAAGGTCAATCGTCTCCAGCTGGTGTTCCACCTGGTCGTATTCCCGGCGGGTTTCCTCGAATGCCGCGTTGATTTCCGCAAGCTGGTTCCGGGCGATGATCTTGTTCCCGGATATTTCCTTCAGCTGTTTCTCCGTGTGTTCGGAATCAGCCAGAAAGAGCTGGATATCCAGGTTCCGCAGCTGGTCTCTCTTTTTCAGATACTCCCCTGCCTTCTCTGCCTGTTTTTCCAGCGGACCCAGCTGGTGCTCCAGCTCCGCGATAATGTCATTTACCCTGGTCAGGTTGGACTGCTCTTCTTCCAGCTTCTTCAGCGAGGCAGCCTTTCTTCTCTTAAATTTAACGATTCCCGCCGCCTCATCGAAAAGAGCCCGGCGTTCCTCCGGCTTGCCGCTCAGAATCTGGTCAATCTGACCCTGGCCGATAATGGAATATCCCTCTTTTCCGATACCGGTGTCATAGAACAATTCGTTGATGTCACGCAGACGGCAGTTTACCCCGTTCAGCTGATATTCACTCTCGCCGGAGCGGTACAGTCTCCGTGTTACCGTCACTTCATCGGCGTCAAATTTCAGCGCCCGGTCCGAATTATCCAGGGTAATGGCCACGGAGGCAAACCCCAGCGGCTTCCGGTTCTCGGTACCGGAAAAAATAACGTCCTGCATGTTTCCGCCGCGAAGCTGCCGGGCGCTCTGCTCGCCAAGCACCCATCTCACGGCATCCGCCACATTACTCTTTCCGCTGCCGTTCGGTCCCACAATGCCTGTCACACCCTCGTGCAGCTCCAGCCGTATTTTATTGGCAAAGGACTTAAAGCCCTGAATTTCCATACATTTTAAGTACATAGGAATAATTCCTCTTACGATTTTTTCAGCATACAGATCGCGTGGTAGGCCGCCTGCTGTTCGGCGGCCTTTTTGGAGTGACCGGTGCCGGTTCCCAGTACTTCTGTCCCCAGGCGGGCCTCAACCGTAAACCTTTTATCATGATCCGGGCCGGACTCCTCGACCAGCTCATAGGACGCGGTTTCTTTCCCCTGGGCCTGCAGCAGCTCCTGAAGCATGGTCTTGCTGTCGTGAAAGAGCCGTTTGTTTTCCACGTCATTCATCACATAGCGGAGGATGAATGCCTTTGCCGCGTCAAATCCTCCGTCCATAAAAATAGCGCCGATGACTGCCTCCAGGGCATCCGAGACAATCGAGGCTCTTTTTCTGCCTCCGGATGCCTCCTCGCCTCTTCCCAGGATCAGGTATTCTCCCAGATGAATCTGCTTTGCGTCCTCCGCCAGCGTAGGTTCACAGACCAGGCTTGCCCGCAGCCTGGTCAGCTGTCCCTCCGGCATTCCCGGATAATTCCGGTACAGGTACTCACTGGAAACCACCTCCAGTACAGCGTCTCCCAGAAACTCCAGCCTTTCGTTGCAGCCCAGATGCCCCAGCCTTTTCTCATTCGCGTAGGAGCTGTGTATCATTGCCTGCTCCAACAGATGAAAATCCCGAAACCGGTGTCCGGTTTTCTCTTCCAGTTCCTTTAATTTTGTTCTCTGATCCATATCTGTCTCCCCTAATCTTTCCCGGAAAAAACAGGTTCCTTTTTCAGGCCGTCAGTTCCCTTCTCTAACGGAACCCGCATAAGGGGCTGCCGCCTTACGCATGCAGTGAATAATTCTTCCGGAATGACACAACTATGCATGGAAAGCGGCAGCCCCGTTTTTTCTTATTTATACACGTTTATTCCGCGGACTCCTGCCCTGCCGCGGCTTTCTCTTCTTTCTCTCTGCGAAGGAATTCCTGAATCTTTCCGTTTACATCCTCTTCCTTAAACTGAATGCACTGGAGAATCGTGTTTTTGATCTCCTTCGCTTTGGAACTCCCGTGTGTCTTGACCACAAGCCCCTGGAGCCCCAGCAGAGGCGCCCCGCCGTAACTGCTGATATCAAAGGAAGCCAGTGTTTTCTTCAGCGCCGGCTTGATCAGAAGACCGCCGAGTGAAGAAACCGGAGTGGATTTGATCCCGCTCTTAACTGCTTTCAGCAGGCTTTTGGCGACGCCTTCGTACATCTTCAGAATGACATTTCCGACAAACGCCTCTGTTACATAAACATCCGCGGCGCCGGAAGGAATATCTCTCGCTTCCACATTGCCGATAAAATTGATATCGGTTCTTGCCTTCAGAAGCGGAAAGGTCTCTTTGCAGAGAGCATTGCCCTTTTCCTCTTCTGCGCCGATATTGACCAGTCCGACACGCGGATTCTCTATGCCGCAGATGCTCTTCATGTAGATCGATCCGATCACGGCGAACTGAACCAGATGCGCCGGGCGGGCATCTACATTTGCCCCGCAGTCAATCAGAAGGGAGGCGCCTTTTTCCGTGGGGATCAGCGGCGCGAGAGGCGCTCTCTGGATGCCCCGGATTTTTTTGGCGATTGCCTGTCCTCCGACCAGCACGGCTCCCGTGCTTCCGGAAGAAACCAGCGCGTCCGCTTCTCCCCTGTGAACCAGATTCAGCCCGACCACCAGAGAAGAGTCCTTCTTCCCCTGAATCGCCCTCACAGGAGGTTCTCCTGTTTCAATGACCTGGGTGGTATGGATCACTTCCAGACGATCCTTCGGAACATCCGGATATTTTTCCAGCTCCCGCGCAATGGCATCCTGATCGCCTGTCAGGATAACCCGGATTCTGCCGTCTTCCCGAAGTGCTTCCACAGCGCCCTTTACCGGTTCGGCCGGGGCATAGTCTCCGCCCATGGCGTCTACAGCCACCCGCACAAGTTCACTCATTTTTCCCTCCACTGAGGATGCCGCCGTTTTGCCGCTGCCCGCATCACTGGTACGTTCTCGCGCCGGCATTCCGTCTTACTGTCCTGAAGTATCGCCGCCCTGGTCTGCCGCCTGATCCGAATTCTGACCGTCGCTCTGCTCAGCAGACTGTTCTGTGTTTTGTTCCGCTGCCTGGTCAGTACCCTGTCCCGCGGCCTGATCCGTACTCTGCGCCGCAGCCTGCGAAACGTCGCCGGATGAGGCCGCGCTTCCGCCAGAAGCAGGCTGGCCGGTGGCATAATCCAGAAGGTTGCCGTTGGCATCTACAATATATCCGTCGGCATTAAACGTATAATCCACGCCGTCAATCGTCATCGTCGTATTCACCGGGAATTTGCCGGTACTCCGGTTTACATACTGGTAGCCGCCGTTATCCGCGCTCTGCGCCCAGTACATGTTATCCCATACGGTGACACCGATCGTCTGGCTGGTGGTCAAATTCACTTCCCCGTTTACCGTGTTGATGGCAACCGCATAGTAATAGGTTGTCTGGGTATTATCCACAGCCTGGTCAGTCTGGGTGCCGGAAGAAGTAACAACCGCCTCTCCCGAAGCATCCGCAGCAACAGCGGCAGAGGAAGAAGAAACAGCGGAATCCGCGGAAGCCGACGCGTCTGCTCCCTTTGCGGGAATAACCGGACTGTAAGATGCGCCGGTGGCTCCTTCAATCAGCGTTCCGCCGCCGTTGGCATTCACGTTATTGGAATACCACTGGTAGCTGATCTCTCCGCCGGAAGCTGTGGCCTCCACCGTCAGTGTCGTCTGGGAACCGGCCTCTACATTAACCGAACCACTCAAATCCTGCGTGAATGTCGGTGCCGCTATAGACTCGTTTACAATATAATTCGGAAACACCTCCCCCTCCAGGGTGCTGCCGGACACCGTCTGCCCGGAGGCAGAAGGCTCTACAATATTGATCAGCTTCTCGGTAAACTGGGAAAAGGAGCATCCGGTAAGCAACACGGACATACTCAATCCTGCAGCAAGAAGCAGCGTTATCTTTTTTCCCTTCATTAAATATTTCCCCTTTTCTGCATATAAAAAACAGCCTGTGTGGTTCCACAAGTGGAGATATTATAGCATTTCACCAGAAATGCTGTCAACGTCACCGCACGGCGCAGGAAGGCGTCGTCTCCGGCCTCTCCCCGCAGGAAAATTTCATTCCGCTGCGGGAATTCTCCAGAAAAGCGTGAAGGAGCTCCGCCGTAAGTCCCCAGATCCGGTTCTCCTGATAGTGGTAGAAATACAGCCTGCGCGGGATGACCGCCCAGGGATAATTTTTCCCTCCCGGAATCTGCTCATAAGGGAAATTATCCGGAAGCCGGATCTCATAATGCGCCTCGTAGGTATCCGGTCTCTGCCGGAGCAGCTCCTTTACCGGAACCGTGAAAATCCGGGCCACCTCCGATTCCGAAAAGGTATTCTGATAGCCCTCCAGTACCCCGGAATAGGAATAAATGTCCCTTCCATTGGGTCCGGTAATCAGATTCTGCGCCTCAACACAGCGGATCTGCTCCGGCCTGACAAGCAGTTCCTCCTGCGTCTCCCGGACGGCGGCATCCGACGGTTTTTCGCCGGGCTCCACCCTTCCGCCGGGAAAGCAGATCTCTCCGCCCTGTGTAATTCCCGGATTTCTCACTTCAAAGAGTATGTTCCACTCTCCCCTTACCTGCAGGAGGGGAATCAGTACGGATGCTCCTTTTCCGGGCGGCGCAATCCGCACCGGCGTATCGTTTCTGCTCAATGTATTTCCTCCTGGTTCGCAAGCGGCCTGCCCGCACTTGACGGATTCTGTAAAGTAAAAAACTTCACGTCCACCTTCTCTGCTGTAAAAGTCCCCATGGCACTACGCTGCTGCACAGCTCCCGTGCCGCTATTCACTAAAAAGAAAGGCTGCCGGTTTCCCGACAGCCTGAATTTACGCCCGGATGTGAAGCATTTATGCCTCATCCATCTTAACGATCTGCTTCTTGTTGTATGTTCCGCAGTTCTTGCAGACTCTGTGAGGCATCATAAGAGCGCCGCACTTGCTGCATCTTACCAGAGTCGGAGCAGACATTTTCCAGTTCGCTCTTCTCTTATCTCTATGAGATTTCGATGATTTATTCTTTGGGCAGATAGACATTTTAACACCTCCTCGTACTCTGATATGTATGCTGAACCGCCGGCATCCTTACCGGTTTCCGGCAGAAAATCGCTCAGACACTTAAAGGATTATACACGGGCAGGTCATTCTTGTCAACGTTTTTTTCAGTCGGACAGCGCGGCTGTGATAATGGCCATGGAATAAACCTCCATTGCGTTGCAGCCTCTGGACAGGTCGTTGATTGGAGCGTTCAATCCCAGAAGAATGGGGCCGTAGGCATCAAAGCCGCCCAGCCTCTGTGCGATCTTGTATCCGATGTTTCCTGCGTTGATATCCGGGAAAATAAAGGTGTTGGCATGTCCGGCGACAGCGGAGCCGGGGCATTTTACCTCCGCAACCCTTGGGGATACGGCTGCGTCAAACTGAATCTCTCCCTCAATCGGAAGATCCGGATATTTCTCCTTTGCCTTTGCCGCCGCGTTGCGCATTTTATCTACATCCTCTCCTTTTCCGGATCCGAGTGTAGAATAGCTCAGGAATGCGACCTTGGGATCTACGCCGAAAATTCTGCCGCATTTTGCGGATTCCCCTGCGATCTCCACCAGATCATCCTCGGTAGGATGAATGTTGATCGCGCAGTCTCCCATAACAAGGACTTCATTGTCCCCGGTAGCCTTCTCACGCACCATAATGAAGCAGGAGGATACGATGCTGTTGCCGGGCTTTGTCTTGATCAGCTGCAGAGCCGGACGAACCGTATCGGCCGTGGAATAGGTCGCGCCTCCCAGAAGAGCGTCCGCAACACCCATCTTGACCAGCATGGTGCCGAAATAGTTGGCAGCGGAAAGAATTCCCCTTGCCTGCTCCGGCGTCACGCCTTTTTTCTTTCTCAGCTCACAGAACAGATCTACCATCTCCTCGAAACGGTCGTAGTTCTCCGGGTCGATGATTTCCGCTCCGTTGATATTGTATCCGGCCTTCTCTGCCGCAGCGGCGATCTCCTCCGGCTTTCCTACCAGAACCGGCTTAAGGAAGTTTCCGGAAAGCAGACGGGAGGTCGCCTCGATGATACGGGGATCCGTGCCCTCTGTAAAAACAATCTTCTTCGGATTTTTTTTCAGCTTGTCAATCAGTACACCAAAACCATTGTTAGCCATTGTTTTTTCTCCTTTTATCCTGTTTTCATCCTGCGGCGCCGGCAAAGCCGACCCGGCGTTTTATCTTTACTTCCGGCAGGCTCCCGGAAGCTTCTTACATTCACAAAACCAGCCCCTCCGGAATCAACGCACTCTTTGCCGCGCGGGCGCCGGAACTGCTGACTTTTCTCCCGGAATCAGCCCTTCAGAATAGCCACGGTATCTCTGCAGATCGCGAGCTCCTCATTGGTCGGGATCACACATACCGCAACCCTGGAGTCATCGGTGGAGATCTTTACATTTTCTCCGCGGACAGCGTTCTTCTCGTCATCAATCTGAATTCCCATGTAGGTGAAATTGCTCATGATCTCTTTCCGGATCTCCTTGTCATTCTCACCGATTCCCGCGGTGAAGGCAATGGCATCCACACCGTTCATGGCCGCGATATAGGCGCCGATGGTAGTAACCACACGGTAAGCAAACACCTCCAGGGCAACTTTGGCGTCCTGGTTTCCTTCCTCTGCCGCGCTGGCAAGATCGCGGAAATCACTGGAAAGTCCGCGGGAAAGGCCGTAAACGCCGGATTTCTTGTTCAGGATCTGCAGCACGCCGGAAGCATCCAGGTTCAGCTTCTTGCCGAGGAATTCCACAACAGAGGGATCCACATCACCGGAGCGGGTTCCCATGCAGAGTCCTGCCAGAGGCGTAAGTCCCATGGAAGTGTCCACACATTTTCCGTTTACCACCGCACTGACAGAGGCGCCGTTGCCCAGATGGCAGACGATGATCTTGGAGTGATCCAGATCCATGCCGAGGAATTTTGCTGTTTCTTTAGAAACGAAGCTGTGGCTGGTTCCGTGGA
>CACVSR010000068.1 GCA_902756775.1 uncultured Lachnospiraceae bacterium
CCCCAGTTTGCACCAACAACTGCCTTAACCATGACCTCCTCCTTTATACAGAAATCGTTGCCCTGACGCCAAGAAGATCCCTTCTTTCCCTCAGAAGAGGATCTATGACTTCCTTCAGGTATTTCTCCACCTGACGGGGAGCGCGTCCGATATACTTTTTTGGATCCATGGATTTTCTCAGATCGCCGATGGAAAGATTGAAGGACGGATCCGCCGCGATACGGTCCAGCAGGTCATTCTCACGCCCCTGCTCCTTCACCGTCTTTCCCGCTTCCATGGAGAGTTCCCGGATTCTTTCATGCAGCTCCTGCCGGTCGCCTCCGGCTTTTACGGCGTCCATCATGATATTCTCTGTGGCCATAAAAGGAAGCTCCGCCATCAGATGTTTCTCAATCACCTTCGGATAGACCACAAGACCGTCCGCCACATTCAGAACCAGATCCAGGATACCGTCAACCGCCAGAAAACCTTCGGCAACCGAGAGTCTCTTGTTTGCCGAATCGTCCAGTGTCCGCTCGAACCACTGTTCCGAAGAAGTCATGGCCGGGTTCAGCGCGTCTATCATCACATATCTGGACAGGGACGCAATTCTCTCGCTCCGCATCGGATTCCGCTTATAGGCCATGGCAGAGGAACCGATCTGGGTTTTTTCAAACGGCTCTTCAACCTCCTTCAGATGCTGCAGAAGGCGGACATCATTGGAAAATTTATGTGCGCTGGCCGCAATTCCCGCCAGAACATTCAGCACCCTGGTGTCTACCTTTCGGGAATAGGTCTGTCCGGACACCGGGTAGCATTCCCGGAATCCCATTTTTTCCGCAATCATCGGATCAATCCGGTCGACCTTTTCCTGATCTCCGTTGAACAGCTCCAGGAAGCTGGCCTGTGTTCCTGTTGTCCCCTTGGAGCCGAGAAGCTTCAGCGTGCCCTGCACATACTCCAGATCTCCGAGGTCCATGACAAACTCATTCAGCCAGAGGGTAGCCCGCTTACCCAGCGTTGTAGGCTGCGCCGGCTGAAAATGTGTGAAAGCGAGGCAGGGCTGGTTTTTTTCCTTTTCCGCGAATTTTGCCAGCACGTCTATGACGTTGACCAGTTTTTTTCTGATCAGCTTCAGCGCCTCGCTCATAATAATAATATCCGTATTGTCTCCCACATAGCAGGAGGTTGCGCCCAGATGGATGATACCCTTTGCCTTCGGGCACTGGACCCCGTAAGCATAGACATGGGACATGACATCATGACGGACCACCTTCTCCCTTGCCCTGGCCACATCATAATTGATATCGGACACATGCGCCTTCATCTCGTCAATCTGTTCCTGCGTAATGTTCAGCCCCAGCTCCCTCTCTGTTTCCGCCAGGGCAATCCAGAGCCTTCTCCATGTGGTGAACTTAAAATCCTCAGAAAAAATGTGCTGCATTTCCCTGCTGGCATAGCGCTCCGACAGGGGACTGATATAGCCGTCCGTATTCGCCATATTCTTTCCCTTCCTGATTAATAACCGATGCCTTCTCTGCGGCTTAAAAGAAGCCATAAATCACGTTGCCATTATAAGGCATAGACAGGGCAAAAGCAAACCATACCCTTAATTCGGGTTGGTGTAGCCCGACAGAAACTGCCGGGTTTTTTCTTCTTTTGGTTTTGTAAAGATTTCCTCCGGCGTTCCCTGCTCCGCAATTACGCCTTTATCCATAAAGATCACCTGATCGGACACATCGCGCGCAAAGCCCATCTCATGTGTGACAATAATCATGGTCGTGTGCTGCTCCGCCAGGCTGCGGATGACCTTCAGCACCTCGCCGGTAAGCATCGGATCCAGCGCGGAGGTCGGCTCGTCAAAGCAGAGGATGTCCGGCTGCAGGGCAAGCGCCCTTGCGATGGCAACCCGCTGCTGCTGCCCTCCGGAGAGCTGATGCGGATAATTGTTTTCCCTGTTTTCCAGCCCCATCTTCCGCAGCAGTTCTCTTCCGTGCGCCTCAATTCTGCCGAGGCTCTCTGAATCCGGTTTTTCCAGAGCCAGCTTCGGGGCCAGCGTCACATTTTCCAGCGCCGTATACTGCGGAAAAAGATTGAAGTTCTGGAAAACCAGTCCGAAATGCAGCCGTTTTTTCCGGAGTTCTTCCTCACTCTCCTGCGCTTTTTCCGACGCGTCAAACAGCTTCTCTCCGCGAACCGTAATGGTTCCCCCGTCCGGTACCTCCAGAAAGTTCAGGCAGCGCAGAAGCGTGGTTTTTCCACTTCCGGAGGAACCGATGATGGAAACAGCCTGCCCTTCCTCCATCTGAAAGCTGATGTCCTTCAGTACCTTCGTGTTTTCAAAATTTTTTTCAATATGTGATACTTCCAGAAGTGCCATTTTTTCCCTCGTGCTTTCAGCGGAAATAACTCAGTTTCTTTTCTATATATCCGAACAGAATGGTCAGAAGACCGCAGAACAGGAGATAAAACACGCCCGTGTAAAACAGCGGCCAGATCAGCCCGTTGGATTTGGTAAAGGAATTGCCCATGAAAATAATCTCTGTGACACTGATGACATTTGCCAGAGACGTATCCTTGACCAGTGTGATAATTTCGTTTGACATGGGCGGAACAATTCTCTTTATTACCTGCAGAAGAACGACCTTCCGGAAAATCTGCCCTCTGGTCATTCCCAGAACCTGCCCGGCCTCATACTGGCCGACCGGGACAGACTGGATGCCGCCGCGGTAGATTTCCGAAAAATAGCAGGAATAATTGATGACGAAGGCCACCAGGGCAGCGGCAAACCGCCCGGTATTTCCCATGCCGTTCCAGACCGGATTTCCCAGGAGACCCGGTCCATAAAAAATAACCATCAGCTGCAGCATAAGCGGCGTCCCGCGGATCACCCAGATGAGAAACTTGATGGGGTATTTCAGAATCTTCGCCCGACTCATGGAGCCGAGGCTGAGCAGAAGCCCCAGAGGCAGAGAAAACAGCAGGGTCAGGGCGAATAATTCCACCGTTTTGGCAAATCCCTGCAGAAGCTGCAAAGTTACTGTGATAAACATGTCGTCACTCCTTGAAACTCTTTCCAACCAAACCGCCATGTCACATGCGCGGGACGCCGCGGAATGTCTCCGTCACACACGCCGCTGCGCCGGATTCCCCCGTCACGCAGAAAAGCAGGCCGGCTCCCGCAGCGGGAGATCCGACCTGTCGCCAGAAGCAGACGCTTCTTTTTTTCTGTTTCCTTCGCCGGAGAACCGTCAGGCAATCGGAATCAGGGATTCCTGCACGCCGTATTTTTCTGCCAGTTCCTTCAGCGATCCATCCTTCTCATAAGAGGCAAGCGACTGATTGATGAATTCCGCCAGATCCGATCCCTTTCTGCAGCCGATGCCATACTCTTCACTGGTGAGCTCTACCGTGTGCACCATATCCGCAAAATCCGTTCCCTCTCCGATCATTGCTCCTGCCATCAGCAGGTCAATGATGCAGGCGTCGGAGGTTCCGGACTTCACTTCCATTAACGCGTTTGCCTGAGATTCCACCGAAGAATAGTTGAATCCCGCGTCCTTCGCAGCCTCTTCGCCGGCCGATCCGGTTTCCACGGCAAAATTCAGGCTCTTCATGCTCTCGGCATCCGGATACTGATCCGCCTTGTCCTTCGGCATAACGACAACCTGCGCGTTTTTCAGATACGGCTTTGTGCACTCCATGGAATTGGTAACCTCGTCGGTGAGGGTCATACCATTCCAGACAACATCAATGCTCTTGTTCTGAAGCTCCAGGATCTTGCTGTCCCAGTCAATCTCCACAATCTCCACATCAACACCCAGGTCATCCGCCACCTTTGTCGCCAGATCCGCGTCAAAGCCGATCCATTTTCCGCTGTCGTCCTTATAATCCATCGGCGCAAAATCCGTAACACCGACGATCAGTTTTCCCTTCCCTTTAATATAGTCCACATCGCTGTCTCCCGACGCGGCAGCAGAGGACGCCGCTGCTGTGCTCTGCGAGGCAACAGAAACCTCCTGTGTCTGACTTTCTGATGCCGCTGATTCGGATGATGCCGAAGCAGAGGAACTTCCTGCCGCGGAAGAACTTCCGCATCCTGCCAGACCTGCCGCCATTACCACGGCAAGAATGCCGCCGATTAATTTCTTTTTCATCAATTTTTCCTCCTGTCATTCTGATCCCCGCAGAGTTCACGAAACACTGCAGACGTACCCGTCTCCTCATTTTGCGGAAACTGCGCAGGCTCTTTCGTGTTGTCGTGTGCAATCACTTTACCATGATAAACTGTCCCGCGCAAGCGATATCGTACCATAGGAACCTATACTCGTCAATCCCGTCGTTCCGGTTTCCGGATTCTGCACCTACATTGGGAAACATACCGAAATTTTCGAAAAAAGGCAAAAATAATTGACAATGCCTGTATTTGCCAGATAATAAAAGTTAGGTTTGCTGATACAGACATCACGTGCAGAACCCTGTATCTCTGAATCGTATTACTGCCCTGTTTGGTTCTGTGAGGAGGTAGAACAATGAATTCACCAGCAGAAGTTGCAAAGAACTACGTTGACATCGGAGTCGGAAAAATCAGCCTTCCTGTTCCGAAAATGTTCCTTCTGGAAGTCCTGGCCGGCATCTACATCGCCTTCGGGGCTGTGGCCAGCCAGGCAGTCGCCGTCAGCATCCCGCTGGCTTCTGTCGCAAAGTTCGCGGGCGCCTGCGTTTTCCCTGTCGGACTGATGCTTGTCCTGTGCGCCGGCTCGGAGCTTTTCACCGGCAACTGTCTTCTTATTATCCCGGTTCTGGAGAAAAAGGCCTCCGTCGGAAACATGCTGAAAAGCTGGCTCTTTGTATACCTGGGAAATCTGACGGGAAGTATTCTGACAGCTCTGGCTGTCACTTACGGTCATGTTCTTTCCCTGTTTGATTCCGGTCTCGCAAAATCTGTCGTCTCCACAGCATCCGGAAAAGTAGGCATGAGCTTTACCGATGCCATGATCCGGGGAATCCTGTGCAATATTCTGGTGTGCCTGGCTGTGTGGGTCTCCTTCGCGGCAAAGGAACTTGCCGGCAAGATTATCGGCCTGATGCTTCCTGTAATGGTTTTTGTCCTCTGCGGCTTTGAACACAGCGTGGCAAACATGTATTTTATCCCTGCCGGGATCTTTGCCTCCTCCGAGTACGGCATTGCGGCGGACGGCCTGAGCTGGGGAACTTTTCTTACGCGGAATCTTCTTCCCGTTACCATCGGAAATATCATCGGCGGATCCGTCATTGTCGGATGCACCTACTGGTTCTGCTACCTGAGAAAGAAAAACGCTTAAACGCGCCATAACAGCGGTCTGCGCCTTCACGGCTTCTGTCCGTCCGGCGTGTCCAGCCAGATCTCATACCAGTCCAGGCATGCCTGTGTCCAACGCCCGCATGTCCGGGCTGCTTTTTCTTCGGCTTTATCCAACTTCTCCGCTGCGTCTGCCGTCCAGGCAGACAGCTCCGGCTTACTGCCCTCCGCCCCCGCAGATTCCCTTCCAGCGGAACCGGAGCTCCGGCTGCCGTTTTCTTCCGGAATACCGGCGTTTTCGGCAAATTCCTTCAGTCCCAGGCGCCGGATCTCCTCCAGCTCTGCACAGGCGTTCCGGTAGTCCGTCTCTGCTGCCTCTCTTTCCCTCCGGTTCAGCCCAAAGCGCCAGTCCAGCTCCGCCTCTTCGGTGGAAATCTCTCGAAGCCGGAAGCGCTCTGCTCTCGGAACCGCCCGCAGCTCCTCAATCAGCCTCTGGTTTTCCGCCGTGCGGACCGCAGCCGCGTCCTGACCGTCGACGGCCTTTTTCAGACTCTCCCTGTAGTGCGTATAGCCGAAGGGATAGTACCGGACTTCTTTATTTCCCTTCTCGAAAATTAACAGAGAATCGGCCACCCGGTCCAGAAAATAGCGGTCATGCGAGACAAACAGAATCGTACCCCGGTAGCACCGGAAAACCGATTCCAGGGTTTCCTTTGCGGGAATATCCATGGAATTGGTCGGTTCATCCAGTATCAGGAAATTCGGTCCGGACTGCAGAAGAGAAGCCAGCACCAGGCGGGCTCTTTCTCCGCCGGAAAGATCACGGACCCGTTTTCCCAGATCCTTTCCACGGAACAGATATCCCGCCAGGATTTCCCGTATCTCCTTCTCATGCAGGGCGGGGTATCTGTTATGAAACCATTCGATCACCGTACACGCATCCCGGATGTCCGCAGACATCTGGTCAAAGTAAGCGGCATCCGTATGCTCCCCCATCCGCTGCTTTCCGGAAAGAGGCTGAAGCTTTCCGGCGATTGTCCTGAGAAACGTACTTTTTCCGGAGCCGTTCGGTCCCAGAATTCCGATCTTCTGTCCCCGTCGGATCCGGAAAGAGATTTCCTGCAGCGGCTTTTCCCTGTCATAGCCGGTCTCCAGATGCTCACACTCGTAAACCCACCTTCCTCCCCGTCTTGCGGGAAGAATCTCTTCAACATGGATTACGGCGTCATCCGGATCCGGCTTCTCCGCCTGTTTCATCCGCTCCAGCAGTTTTTTTCTGGTTCTGGCAAAAGCCGCCTTCCTCGGACGATTTTTAAACCTTGCGATCAGCTCCTTCTCTCTTTCGATCTCCTCCTGCTGCTGCCGGTATTTCTTAAGTTTCCGCTCATAGGCTGCCGCCTTTTCCTTTACATACGCCGAATAATTTCCAGGGTAGCGCACCAGCTTCTGCCCGGCCACCTCCCAGACGACATCCGCCGTCCTGTCCAGAAAATAGCGGTCATGAGAAACCATGACCACCGCTTTTTTATAATCCCTGATATAGTTCTCCAGCCACTCTACCGAAGCCAGATCCAGATGATTGGTCGGCTCGTCCAGGATCAGGACATCCGGCTGCATAAGAAGCAGCCGGATCAGCATCAGCTTTGTCTGCTCGCCTCCGGAAAAATCCTTCAGCTTCTTTTCCCTGACAGAAAGCGGAAAACCAAAATTGGTCAACATCCGGTTATACCGCTGCTCTTCCTCATAATACTCCGGGGAAAAGCAGTATTCCGGGGTTCTGCCGGAAAGCACGGCCTGCCGAAACAGCTCCTCTACTGTCTTTTCCGGCTGATCCGCAGCCTGCTGATTCAGCATTCCCAGGGAGAAAGCCCTTGCCTGCGTCATGCCCGAATCCGGATTTTTCTCATTTTTTTCCAGTTCAATCTCTCCGGCAAGTACCTTCAGGAGTGTGGTCTTTCCTGCCCCGTTGCGGCCTGTCACCGCAATTTTTTCCGTGCCGCGTATTTCAAAAGAAAAATGGGAAAGGACCGGCATGCCATTGCGGCACGCCGATCCGTCTCTGATCTCAAGAAGCATATTTTCTACTGATCCTCATCATAAAGCCGCACAACTCTGGGAGAAATGCCGCACAGCATCTCGTAATTAAATCTTCCGGCAGGATCCGCCACATCCTCCACGGGAATGAACCCGTCTCCGTCACGTCCGATCAGTGTTACGACATCCTCTACCTGTACATCCGGTATGTCACTGACATCCACCATCATCTGATCCATACAGATTCTCCCCAGAATCGGAGCATACTGCCCGCGGATCAGCACTCTTCCCTTTGATGAAAGCGCCCTCGGATATCCGTCTGCATATCCTGCGGAAACCGTCGCAATACGGGTAACCGGCTTATCCGTCACATAGGTGGCACCGTAGCTTACGCCGACTCCCGGTCCCACATCCTTGACATGGATCACATGCGCCTTCCACTGAAGCGCCGGCTCCAGACGAAGGTTTTCCTTGCTGACCTCCTCGGAGGGATAGACCCCGTAGGTAATAATTCCAGAGCGCACCATTCCGAATCTCCAGGTGTTCTGGTCAAACTCCATGATTCCGGCGCTGTTGCAGACATGAAGGACAGGGATTTCCACCCCGCGCTGCCGCAGCAGTTCCACCATCGTGTCAAATTTTTTCATCTGATTCCGGGTGTACGACTGATCCTGCTGATCACAGCATGAGAAGTGGGTAAACATCCCTTCGACACGGACGGACGGCAGCGCCGCGATCTCCGCGATTTTGTCCGCTTCTTTTTCATTTACCTGGAACCCGATCCTTGTCATCCCGGTGTCCAGCGCGATGTGCATCCGCGCCTTTACCCCCTGCTTTTCCGCCTCGCTGCCCAGCGCGCGTGCGTCCTCCACCCGGTAAATGGAGGGACGGATGTCCTCCGCGATCATCTCCGGATATTCCGAGGGAGAGGTATATCCCAGGATCAGCACGGGAAGGGAAATATCATTTTCCCGGAGTTCCAGAGCCTCGTCCACCGTGGCCACCGCAAAAAAATCAACCAGATCCTCCAGCGCGTGCGCCACACGCACGGCGCCGTGCCCGTAGGCGTCAGCCTTTACCACCGCAAGCATTTTCACGCCCGGCGCAATTCTTTTTTTCGCCTCTGCAATATTATGCCGGATTGCCCGCAGCGATACCTCTGCATAGCATCTGTAGTATTTATTCATGATTTTTCTCCTATGCCATCCTGTCTGTAATAGCCTTCGGCATGCAGATGGCTGCAGGCATGGGAAAGCTTGACGACCCTGAAAAGGTTCCAAGGCATGATTATATACGAGGAGGCTCCGTGTTGCAACGGCAGCTGCCTGTCAGCGCCGCCTTCCGGCTGCCCGCGACCTGCCGTCTTCTGCTGTCATCAGAAACTGCAGCATGATGCCGCAGGCTGCAAGGACAAGCAGAATGATCAGACGGGAGCTCTGCACCTGCAGAAGCGTGACAGAGGGAGTCAGAGAAGCCAGCGCACGAACAGCGGAAAATGCCCCGCTCCCGGCCGTAATGACAATAATAAAAGGCCGCGCGAATTTCACGGAAAGAATGCCGACCGCCACAAAAGCCGCGATCTCCAGAATAAAAGCGAGTACTGTCCAGCCGTCTCCGGACGGAAACGATATGGCGGAGACCAGATAGAACCCCAGAAGCCCACAGAACACAAACACTCCCAGCAAATAGATCTTAAAAGCCAGAAAACCGGCAAGCAGCCCTGCCGCGATACCTGCCAGCACGGGAACAACAGCAGAGTCGCTGACCATCTGTCCGGAAATACTGTATCCCAGAAGGAATCCCAGAAGAAACCCGAAAAGGGTAATCCAGAATTTCAGCAGCCGGTAACCGAAGAAGCACTGGATGATGCCGGTGATCAGCGACAGAACGAGAAACACCGCCGATAGCTGAGCCAGTAATTTTGTGATGGAATCCAACATTCCCTTACCTCCGTGGAAGGCGGAAGATGTCCGCCCCTTCAGACCAATTATTTTCTTCCCGACGCCCGAAGAACAGGTTCCAGAACCTCCCGGACCTTTTTCCTTCTGGCCGCGTACTGC
>CACVSR010000069.1 GCA_902756775.1 uncultured Lachnospiraceae bacterium
TTTCCACTTTTCCGCCGAGAACATGCATCATCAGCTGCGCCCCGTAACAGAGCCCCAGCACCGGGATCCCCATCTGAAACAGCTTTGCGGGCGCAGAAGCTGCTCCTTTTTCATATACACTGTTCGGTCCTCCGGTCAGAATAATTCCTTTGGGATTCATTTTTCTGATTTCATCCAGGGAGGTCCGATAGGAATAGATTTCACAATAAACATTGCATTCCCGGACACGCCTTGCGACCAGCTGGTTATACTGTCCGCCAAAGTCTATGACCAGGACTTTCTCCTGATTGCTCTGATCCATGTGTGATTCCTTTCGGTGATTACAATGATTAATTTGCCGCCCGCAGAGAAGCGCCGGCATTCTATAAGCTCCACGCCATTATAACCCATCCGAAAAAATGTGTCACCCCTTTTCAGCTTTCCTTCTGCCCCGGTTTCTTCCGTGCATTGAATGATTACAACCTTTTCTGATTATGCGCAAAAGCTCGGCTGGTTTAGGCGCTGTCCCGTAAAGCAGTACGCCGACATGGTAGATTCTGGCTGCAAGTACGCCGATTCCGATCACAGCTACCCCAGCAGCCCCACCGCAGTGCCGCTTTCCGCCTTTAGGCTGACTCCCTTCAGCACCTGATGTGATCCGAAGTTCTTGCACAGCTCCCTCAGTTCCAGTTTCATCTGCGTTCCCTGCCCTTCTGTATTTTCCTGTTTCCTACAGATTCAGCATATCACAGGTGTTCTTTCCCTGTCACCGGACATCCTTCTGTTTTCAAAAAACTTAACCTGGTGTTTACCTGCGCTCGCCGGATTTCTCCTGTTTTCACCTCACACAGAAACAGGCCAGATTTTTTATAGCTGTGCCGTGATTATTACCGGCTGCTCCTTTCCCAGTCTTTCTTTCACGATAAGAGGTTCTGCTTCCGTCCCGTCAAACCTTTTGACTTCATGGCCAGACTTACAGTTTTACGTGCATACTTCTCATACCAAAAACCGCCTGTGTTTCGACGTTTGATACAATAAAAAATCCTCCTGGATCACAGGAGGATTTTCGTACAAAAAATAGTTGCTTCCCTTCTCTGGGATTATCCAGATCAGGTATTAAGGGTCAACAGCAGTTCCCCCCAGCAAATATAAAAATATTTAATTATTTCTCAGCAACCAGCTTCATACCGGACGCTGCGTTTGCAGCCCTGCGGACTTATTATCCGGATCCGGACTGCAAAAACACAGCTTTCTGTCAGACAACCGAATTACTTTGCCTGCTTGATGGCAGCCTGAGCAGCAGCCAGACGTGCGATCGGCACACGATACGGTGAGCAGGATACATAGTCCAGTCCGATGCTGTTGCAGAATTCTACAGAGGACGGATCCCCGCCATGCTCTCCGCAGATTCCGATGGAGATATCCGGACGTGTCTCATGTCCCAGTTTAACTGCCAGCTTCATCAGCTTGCCGACTCCATCCTGATCCAGTTTTGCAAACGGATCGTTCTCCAGAATCTTCTTGTCGTAGTATGCCTCTAGGAATTTACCTGCGTCATCACGGGAGAAGCCGAATGTCATCTGGGTCAGATCGTTGGTTCCGAAGCAGAAGAACTCTGCTTCCTTAGCGATCTCATCCGCTGTGATGGCAGCTCTCGGAATCTCGATCATGGTTCCGACTTTGTACTTCATATCAGAATCAGCTGCCTTCAACTCTGCATCGGCGGTCTCTACAATGATATTCTTTACGAATGCCATTTCCTTGTCGATACCTACCAGCGGAACCTCCAGCTCCGGAACGATGATCCAGTCCGGGTGCTTTTTCTGTACGTTCAGAGCCGCACGGATGACAGCCTTGGTCTGCATAACAGCGATTTCCGGATAGGTAATCGGCAGACGGCATCCACGATGACCCATCATCGGGTTTGCTTCCTTCAGGCCGGCGATAATTCCTTTTACCTGCTCTACAGTCTTTCCTTTTGTCTTGGCCAGCTTCTCAATATCTTCCTCATCCTTCGGAACGAACTCATGAAGCGGCGGATCCAGGAAACGGATGGTAACCGGATCTCCTTCCATGGCCTCGAACAGCTGCTCGAAGTCTCCCTGCTGCAGCGGAAGGATCTTATCCAGGGCTGCTTCTCTCTCTTCCTTGGTATCGGAAACAATCATCTCACGGAAAGCGTCAATTCTGTTTCCGGAGAAGAACATATGCTCGGTACGGCAAAGACCGATACCCTGTGCGCCAAGCTCTCTTGCCTTCTTTGCGTCGGCCGGAGTATCTGCGTTGGTGCGAACCTGCATGGTTCTGATTTCGTCCGCCCACTCCATGATGGCCGCGAAATCATCATCCTCTACAGCGCCCTCCTGAACCGGAAGAGCTCCGTCATAGATGTTTCCGGTAGAACCATCGAAGGAAATAACATCTCCCTCTTTATAGGTTTTTCCGCCAAGAGTAAAGGACTTCTCATCCTCTGCAAATACGATGTCAGAGCAGCCTGCTACACAGCATGCGCCCATTCCACGTGCAACAACTGCTGCATGGCTGGTCATACCGCCGCGGGCAGTCAGAATACCCTGGGCAGCCTTCATTCCCTCGATATCTTCCGGAGAGGTCTCGCGGCGGACAAGTACAACCTTCTCGCCGTTCTGCGCCTGCTTCTTTGCTTCCTCTGCGGTAAATACGATTTTTCCGCATGCAGCGCCGGGAGCAGCCGGAAGTCCCTTGCCGACCTGGGTTGCCTTCTTAACGGTATCCTTTGAGAAAGAGCCGTGAAGCAGAGTATCCAGGTTTCTGGGCTCTACGGAAAGAACCGCCTGCTTCTTGTCGATCATTCCTTCATTAACCATGTCGTGAGCGATCTTCAGAGCAGCCTTGGCAGTTCTCTTGCCGTTACGGCACTGCAGCATGTAAAGTCTGCCATCCTCGATGGTGAACTCCATATCCTGCATATCTCTGTAGTGATCTTCCAGTTTGTTGGCGATATCGATCAGCTCATCGTAGATCTCCGGAAGAGTCTTCTTGATCTCTTCGATCTTCATAGGTGTGCGGACACCGGATACAACGTCCTCACCCTGTGCATTCATAAGAACCTCTGCATAGAACTTGTTCTCTCCGGTTGCAGGATCACGGGTAAACGCAACTCCGGATCCGGATGTCGGTCCCATGTTTCCGAATGCCATCATCTGTACGTTAACGGCAGTTCCCCAGGAATACGGAATATCATTGTCGCGGCGGTATACGTTGGCACGCGGATTATCCCAGCTGCGGAATACGGCTTTTACAGCCTCAATCAGCTGTACCTTCGGATCATCCGGGAAATCCTTTCCGATTGCGTCTTTATATTTTGCCTTGAACTGGTTTGCCAGATCCTTCAGATCCTCTGCATCCAGATCGACGTCGTTCTGAACGCCTTTTTCCGCTTTCTTTGCGTCAATCAGTTTCTCAAACTCGCTCTTGGAAACTTCCATAACGACATCGGAGAACATCTGGATGAATCTTCTGTAGCAGTCCCAGGCCCAGCGGGGATTGTTGGATTTTGCAGCCAGTGTTTCCACTACTTCTTCGTTCAGTCCAAGGTTCAGAATGGTATCCATCATGCCAGGCATGGAAGCACGCGCGCCGGAACGGACAGAAACCAGAAGCGGATTCTCTTTGGAAGCAAATTTCTTGCCGGTGATCTCCTCCATCTTGCCGATGTACTCTGCAATCTGGCCTCTGATCTCATCGTTGATCTGCCTTCCATCCTCATAGTACTGTGTGCAGGCCTCAGTGGTAATGGTGAAGCCCTGCGGAACGGGAAGACCAAGGTTGGTCATCTCCGCAAGGTTTGCGCCCTTGCCGCCGAGCAGCTCGCGCATATCCTTGTTGCCCTCTGTGAACAGATAGACCCATTTTCTAGCCATTCTACAAATTCCTCCTAAACTGTTGTGTAATAAATAATAGGTATTACGTGATAAATATTAAGTATGCATGCAGAATTATTTTAACATGAAAAGCAGGAACGTCAAGGCAAAAGCGAAAGACATTCCTGTTTTTCATTTATTTTCCGCCGGAGACCGGTGAGATGTATCGTCCCGGTTTTCCGGAATTCTGTGCACACCGGCAGCAGCCCGGCTTATTTGTTGTAATTAACAATCTGGCCGAAATCGGCTTTCAGTGAAGCGCCGCCGATCAGTCCGCCGTCGATATCCGGCTTAGCCAGAAGCTCTTTGCAGTTTCCGGCGTTCATGGAACCGCCGTACTGAATACGAATCTTTTCCGCGGTATCAGTATCATAGATCTCTGCGATGGTGTCACGGATGCCCTTGCAGACTTCCTCCGCCTGATCGGAGGTTGCGGTCTTGCCGGTTCCGATCGCCCAGATCGGCTCGTAGGCAATTACCATGGTTTTTGCCTGCTCTGCGGTAACTCCCTGCAGGTCGGACTTAATCTGAAGACGGATCCAGTCCATAGTCACACCGGTCTCACGCTGCTCCAGAGACTCGCCGCAGCAGAGGATCGGGGTAAGGCCTTTCTCGAAAGCTTTTTTCACTTTTCTGTTCAGGAAGGCATCGTCCTCACTGTAATATCCGCGTCTCTCGGAATGTCCGATAATGACATATTTCACGCCTGCGTCTACCAGCATGTCTCCGGAGATTTCACCCGTATACGCACCTTTGTCCTGATCGGATATGTTTTCTGCGCCTACCGCTACGTTTGTTCCCTTTACAGCTTCCACGACAGTGGTAATATCAACAGCGGGAACACAGTACACGACATCCACATCCGGATTGTTTACGAGCGGCTTCAGAAGCTCCACCAGCTCCTTCGCCTCGCTCGGTGTCTTGTTCATTTTCCAGTTGCCGGCAATAATTTTACGTCTTGCCATGATATGGCCTCCTTATTAAATATCAAAAACTCAGTCTTTATCGTTCGCCGCCGCAACGCCCGGAAGCTCCTTACCCTCCAGGAATTCCAAAGAAGCTCCGCCGCCGGTGGAAATATGGCTCATCTTGTCGCCATAGCCCAGCTGGTTGACTGCGGCCGCGGAATCTCCGCCGCCGATAATTGTAGTCGCATCAGTCTCCGCAAGAGCAGCCGCTACCGCCTTGGTACCTGCCGCAAGAGTCGGGTTCTCAAATACGCCCATCGGTCCATTCCATACAACGGTCTTTGCTGTCTTGACAGCGTCCGCGTACAGAGCAATGGTCTTGGGACCGATATCCGCGCCTTCCTGATCCGCCGGGATCTGATCCGCATCCACAACAGTTGTCTTAACCGGGGCATCAATCGGATCCGGGAACTCCGGAATACAGACAGTATCTACCGGAAGAAGCAGCTTCTTGCCAAGCTTTTCCGCTTTCTCAATCATTTCTCTGCAGTAATCAACCTTACTCTCGTCCAGAAGGGATTTCCCGACTTCATATCCCTTTGCCTTCAGGAAGGTATAGGCCATGCCGCCTCCGATGATCAGGGTATCGCATTTCTCCAGCAGGTTGTTGATAACGTTCAGCTTATCGGCAACCTTTGCCCCTCCAAGAATAGCAACAAACGGACGAACCGGGTTCTCTACGGCGTTGCCGAGGAAATTGATCTCCTTCTGCATCAGATAGCCGACGACACAGGTCTTGATGTATTTGGTCACGCCGACGTTGGAGCAGTGCGCGCGGTGCGCGGTTCCGAACGCGTCATTGACAAAAACATCTGCCAGGGAAGCCAGATCCTTGGAAAAGGCATCTTCATTCTTGGTCTCTTCCTTGCGGAAACGTGTGTTCTCCAGAAGGATAATGTCCCCATCCTTCATCTGATCCACGGCAGCGCGGACATTGTCATCCACAACAACGGGACTGGGTACGAACTTCACTTCCTGTCCAAGAAGCTCAGAGAGGCGGACGGCCACCGGCGCAAGCGTCTTTGTCTTTTTATCCTCCTCAGTTTTTACCTTTCCCAGATGAGAGCAGAGGATAATTTTGCCGCCGTCAGCGACCAGTTTTTTAATAGTAGGAAGAGCAGCAACCAGACGGTTTTCATCGGTTATCTTTCCGTCCTTCAGCGGCACATTGAAATCGCAGCGGACAAGCACGCGCTGTCCCTTTACATTAATGTCATCCACAGATTTTTTGTTTAATCCCATGACTTTCACTCCTTTACTGCCTGTAGGGCTGTTTTATTCATAACCGGAACGAGGGTCCGGTCCCACGGGCCGGACCCTCGCAAGGTCTTCAATCGAAAAATTACTTATTCAGGAATTTTGCGAAGTATTTGATCGTCCTGCACATATTGGAGGTGAAGGAGTTCTCGTTGTCATACCAGGAAACTACCTGAACCTCTGTTTTGTCCTCGCCGCAGGGCAGAACCATGGTCTGTGTCGCGTCGAACAGGGAACCATAGGTCATTCCGACGATATCCTTGGATACGATCTGATCCTCGTTATATCCGAAGGACTCTGTCTGGGAAGCTTTCATCTTTGCGTTGATCTCGTCTACGGTAACCTTGCCGTTAACAACAGCGGTAAGGATGGTAGTGGAACCTGTCGGAACCGGAACACGCTGTGCGGAACCGATCAGCTTGCCGTTCAGCTCCGGAACAACAAGGCCGATTGCTTTTGCAGCACCAGTGCTGTTAGGAACAATATTCTCTGCGGCTGCACGGCTGCGGCGGAAGTTACCCTTTCTCTGCGGTCCATCCAGAATCATCTGATCGCCGGTATAAGCGTGAATGGTAACCATGATACCGGACTCAATCGGGCACAGCTCGTTCAGAGCCTTTGCCATAGGAGCCAGGCAGTTGGTTGTACAGGAAGCTGCGGAGATGATATCATCATCTGCAGTCAGTGTCTCGTGGTTTGTATTGTAAACGATGGTCGGCAGATCGTTTCCTGCAGGAGCGGAGATAACGACCTTCTTTGCGCCGGCGTCAATATGAGCCTGTGCCTTAGCCTTTGATGTGTAGAATCCGGTACACTCCAGAACTACATCGATGTCCAGCTCCTTCCAGGGAAGATTATGAGCATCTGCCTCTTTGTAGATCTCGATCTCCTGTCCGTCTACAGTGATAGAGTGATCGGAGAAGCTAACGGTATCTGCCTTTGCGTATTTACCCTGAGAAGAATCATATTTCAGGAGGTACGCAAGCATCTCCGGGCTTGTCAGATCGTTGATCGCAACAATCTCAAATCCCTCTGCTTTGAACATCTGACGGAAAGCCAGACGTCCGATACGGCCAAAACCATTAATCGCAACTCTTACTGCCATAATTTAATTTCCTCCTACACATAACTGAATCATTATTATGTTTAAACTTTAACAACTCCGTTCATATAATACCGAACCGGAAAGCAAAATGCAAGTCCTTTGCTCAGATGCGCCGGCAAAAAACTTCCGACCCGTCCATTTGGTTAAAGATGCACCATAACGGGCTTTTTCTGCCTGTATTCCGTGACGTAGTGAATGCCGAGATCCAGAAGAAGTTCGCGAACCTGAGCCATGCCGTATCCGACATCCTCCGGGCTGTGTGCATCCGACCCTACGGTAATCAGATCTCCTCCGAGATTATGATAACGTCGGATAATATCCGGATGCGGATTGGGAAATCCGAGCCCGCCGCGCAGTCCGGCCGTATTGACCTCCAGCGCAATCTGACGGTTTATGAGTTCCATCAGAATGGAATCAATCAGGTCTTCATATTTCTCATAAGAATAATTCTCCGCTTTGGAATATCCGTAACGAACCACATAATCCAGATGCCCCAGAGCCTGATACCCCCGCGGTTTTCTGACGTTTTCCAGCACCAGCTCGAAGTACCGCCGGTAGAGCTGCTCATCCGTCAGATCTATGTCCTTCCTGTCGTACGGATCCTTACCGTCCACCAGATGGACAGATCCGATGGCAAAATCAAAGGGATAGCTGCTGATATAGCGGTAAACCCTCTCTCCAATGCTCAGCTCCGGCTGCAGACCCATTTCCACGCCCAGGCAGATCTCGATTTTGTCCGCATACTTTGTCCTGAGATTTTCCAGCGTTTTCAGATATTCCTCCGTGTCCAGACAGAATTCGCCTCCCGGATAATCCATATCATAGTGGTCCGTGATACAGATTCTGCTCATACCGAGCGAGAGAGCCTTCCGGATCACGGCATCCGGATCTGCCTCGCTGTCGGACGAAAATCTGGTGTGAACGTGCCAGTCATTCAGCATAACGATCCACCTCTATTCTTTCTGAAGCTGTTTCAGCAGGTTCTTTTCTCTACGGATTCCTGCCTGCCCGGCTGTTTTTCCAGCAGCGCGCGGCTCTCTTCCGCAAGTTCGGAAATCATAATGCCGTCCACTGCCTGAGAGATGGCATCATTGATCCGTTTCCACACAAACTTCGTAACACAGGCATCCGCTCCGTTGCAGGGATTCCCCTCGATTGCCGGGCACTCCACGGCATCCAGATTTCCCTCCAGTGACCGGAGTACGCTGCCAACGGAAATTTCCTCCGCGGGCTTTGCCAGACGATACCCGCCCCCCGCGCCTCTGACGCTGTCCACAAGACCGTCCTGCTTCAGCTTCCGGATCAGCTGTTCCAGATAGCTTTCCGAAATATTCTGCCTCTGCGCAATACTCTGCGCGGAAACAGCGCCGTCGGATTCATGTACAGCCAGATCAATTAACGCGCGAAGGCCATATCTTCCACGAGTACTAAGTTTCATTCTATCCTCACCTCAACCGACAAACCGGGGCAAAGCCGCCATTTAATCCTACTATTTTACTGCATTTAATGCAGATTCAGTCTACCATCGGGGCATCCGGCTGTCAAGACGGGCTCAGTTTCTGATTTTATGCACCGTTTCTACCTTAATCATATTGGTGGTTCCGGGTTTTCCTCCCATGGAGCCTCCGGTCAAAACCACATTGTCTCCCATCTTCAGGCTCAGCACCTTCTTTGCCTGCTGCAGCGCGTGATACAGAAGCACGTCCAGGGATTCAAATTCCTCGCAGAGCAGCGGAAGCACCCCCCAGCTCAGAGCCAGCTTGTTAAAGGCCTTTGGGGACGTCGTCATTCCGATGATCTGTACCGGACAGCGGAACCGGCTGACCATGCGGGCAGTCAGCCCGCTTCTGGAATTCACGACAATACATTTGGCTTTTACATCAATTGCCATGTTGCAGGTGGCGTGAGAAATCGCATCCAGATTGTCTCTGGTGACGAACTCTGTATGGCGGAACCAGCTGGTGTAATCAATATGTTCTTCCGTGAACTGCGCCACCTCCGACATGGTTTTCACCGCCTCTACCGGATATTTGCCTGCGGCAGACTCCCCGGAGAGCATAATGGCGGAAGCGCCGTCATAGACCGCGTTCGCCACGTCGGAAATCTCCGC
>CACVSR010000070.1 GCA_902756775.1 uncultured Lachnospiraceae bacterium
ATTACCCGCGATGTTTCCGGCGAGGGCGTCCAGCAGGCGCTTCTGAAAATGCTGGAGGGAACGGTTGCCAATGTACCGCCGCAGGGGGGCAGAAAGCATCCGCATCAGGATTTTATTCAGATTGACACGACTAACATTCTGTTTATCTGCGGCGGAGCCTTTGAGGGTCTGGAATCCATCATTGAGACCCGTATGGATACGAAGAGTATCGGATTCGACGCAGATCTTGGCGTCAGAAAAAGAGAGGACGTGGGACAGGTTCTGCGGGAAGTCCTGCCGGAGGATCTGGTAAAATACGGGCTGATTCCGGAGTTTGTCGGACGTGTGCCGATTGTGGTTACCCTGGACGGACTGAACCGGGAAGCTCTGGTCCGCATTCTGAAGGAGCCGAAAAATTCTCTGGTCAGACAGTATACCAAGCTTTTGGAGCTGGATGGGGTAGACCTGACCTTTGATGAGGACGCACTGACAGCAATGGCGGAAGAAGCTCTGGCAAGAAAGACAGGAGCCAGAGGACTGCGTTCCATTATGGAAAAAACGATGATGGATGTTATGTACAAGATTCCGTCCGATAACACTATCCGTTCCTGCGAGATAACAAGAGATTCTGTAGAGGCGAACGGAGATCCGGTTGTGACCCACGGGGAGCCGCGTCCGGTTCTCCGGAGAAATATGAAAACCAAGCATCTCCGCAGCACAAATCCGGAGACTGCCTGAGAGGAAAACGAATGGAAGAAGAGACGAGAACAGTGCTGCCCGCCGTCGCCCTGCGGGGGCGGACGGTGCTGCCATCGACAGTGATACATTTTGATATTAACCGTGTGCGGAGCGTCCGCGCGGTAGAAAATGCCATGCTGAAGGATCAGAAGGTTTTTCTGGTTACGCAGAGAGACTCTACGGTGGAGGAACCCACACAGGATGACCTTTACCAGATCGGAACAGTGGCGCTGATCCGGCAGGTTGTGCGTCTGAATCCCGGTTCTCTGCGTATTGTCGCGGAGAGCCAGGAGAGGGCAGAACTTCTGGATCTGACCGAGACGGAGAGACTGCTTATGGCAGAGGTGGCGGTGCTGGAGGAAACGGACGATACCGCGGAGGACCCGCTTCAGCAGGAAGCCATGGTCCGGAACCTGAAGGAGTTCTTTGAGGATTACTGCAGTGGAAACCGGCAGGTGAGCAAAGACCTTCAGCGGCAGATTCTGGAAATCCAGGATTTGAAAAAGCTGGTGGATCAGATCTGCGTCAATCTCTCTGTGCCGTACGAAAAGCAGCAGCAGCTGCTGGAGGCGGTCAGCCTGTCAGAGAGATATGACCTTCTGTCTGCGATGCTGGCAAATGAAGCGGCGGTACAGAAAATCCGCGCGCAGCTCCAGGCGGATGTTAAGGCAAGGATTGACAAAAATCAGAAGGAATATATCCTGCGGGAAGAGCTGAAACTGATCCGGGAAGAGCTGGGCGAGGATAATACCCAGTCGGAGCTTCAGCGGTACCGGGAGCAGACAGATGCGCTGAAGGCTCCTGCGGTGGTAAAGGATACCCTGCGGGAGGAAATCAGACGGCTGGAAAATGTCGTGGGAAATCCCTCTGAGAGCGGTGTTATCCGCGGCTATATTGAGACGCTTCTCGGGCTCCCCTGGGACAAAAAATCCAGAGATAACCGGGATCTGAAGAAAGCCCGCGCCGTTCTGGAAGCAGATCATTACGGACTGGAGCAGGTAAAGGAGAGGATTCTGGAATACCTGGCTGTCCGTCTGGCGACAAAAAAGGGCGAGGCTCCTATTCTCTGTCTGGTCGGACCTCCGGGAACAGGAAAGACATCCATCTCGAAATCTGTGGCCAAGGCATTGAATAAGACCTTTGTCCGTATTTCACTGGGCGGGGTGCGGGACGAGGCGGAGATCCGGGGACACCGGAGAACCTATGTCGGCGCGATGCCCGGACGCATTGCTCAGGGACTGCATCAGGCAAAGGTAAGAAATCCCCTGATGCTGCTGGATGAAATTGATAAAACCAGCAGCGATTACAAAGGGGATATCGCGTCTGCCCTTCTGGAGGTTCTGGATTCGGCGGAAAATTATGCGTTTGAGGATCATTACGTAGAGGTTCCGATTGATCTCTCGGATGTTCTCTTTATTGCTACGGCAAACGATGTGCAGAATATTCCGCGTCCCCTGCTGGACCGCATGGAGCTGATCGAGATAAACAGCTACACGGATAATGAAAAGTTTCATATCGCAAAAGAACATCTTGTTCCGAGACAGATTTCTGCCAACGGACTGAAAAAAGAAAAGATAGTTCTGGAGGACGGGGCGCTGGAGGAGATCATCAGCGCATACACCAAAGAAGCCGGGGTCCGGTCTCTGGAGCGGCAGATCGGACGAATCTGCCGGAAGGCAGCTCTTCAGAAAGAGGAAGAGAAGGGGATAAAGGAGACAGTTATCTGTGTCACAAAAGAAACGCTGAAAGACTATCTGGGCAAACCGAAATATCATGTCAATCCTGCCAATCCGGAGCCGGAGATTGGTATTGTCCGTGGACTGGCCTGGACCAGCGTCGGCGGTGATACGTTGGAGATTGAAGTAAACGTCATGCCCGGAAAGGGAGAATTCCTTCTGACCGGACAGCTGGGGGATGTCATGAAAGAATCGGCGCAGACGGGCATCAGCTATCTGCGAGCGGCGGCAGGGAAATGGAATATTCCGGAGGACTTCTTCGGAAAACATGATCTCCATATCCATATTCCGGAGGGGGCAGTCCCCAAAGACGGCCCTTCCGCGGGAATTACCATGGCGACTGCCATGCTTTCTGCGCTGACGGAAATCCCCGTGCGGTCGGATCTGGCCATGACCGGGGAGATTACACTCCGGGGTCGTGTGCTTCCCATCGGCGGATTAAAGGAAAAGCTTCTGGCAGCCAGAAAAGCAGGCATCAAGATGGTTCTGGTGCCGGATAAAAACCGCCCCGATGTAGAGGAATTGGACGCGGAGGTCACACAGGAGCTGGATATCCGATTTGTCAGCAGCATGGATCAGGTGCTGGAATACGCACTGGTGCGGAAGTGAAGGAATGCTTCCCGGTGAAGCCAGAGAACAGTACGGCGCCGGCCGGGTGCGGAAGCGAAAAAAGACTAATAACCGGGGCTTGGGATTAACTGCGGGAGGATTCGCCCAATGATTATCAGAAATGTGAGACTGGATATTGTATGCGGCGTGACCAGCAGACTTCCGGACACCGGCAGACCGGAAATTGCGTTTGCCGGAAAATCGAATGTCGGCAAATCCTCGCTGATCAACACGCTGATGAACCGGAAGGCTCTTGCAAGAACCAGCTCCTCGCCGGGTAAGACGCAGACCATCAATTTTTATCTTGTGAACGGTGCGGTTTCCACGGATCGGCCGGCCGGGGATGAAAACAACCCGGATGGAAGCCTGACAGATGTGTCCATGTACCTTGTGGATCTTCCGGGGTATGGCTATGCCAGTGTATCGGAAACAGTTAAGGAATCCTGGGGCAGAATGATCGAGCGCTATCTGCAGAGTTCGAAAAACCTTCGCGCAGTCTTTCTGTTGATTGATATCCGGCATGAACCTTCCGGAAATGACCGGATGATGTATGAGTGGATCCTGAGCCAGGGGTATCAGCCGATCGTGATAGCCACAAAAGCGGATAAGCTGAAACGCAGCCAGATCCAGAAGCAGGTGCGGCTGATCCGGACAGGGCTGGACATGAAGCCGGGAAGTGTAATTTTTCCGTTCTCCGCCACAAGCAGGCTTGGGCGGGATGATGTCTGGAATTGTATTGACACGCTGGTTCTGCAGTGAATTTATGAGAATTTCGAGATTCCGCGTTACAGACGGATGTAACGCCGGAACATTCTAAGTGCCGCCAGCTATAGTAAAGGAAATGGGTATGTCTATCATACATGCGGAAAAGCTTGGCTACGATTATGTGCAGTATGACGAGGACGAAGGCAAAGAGCCGGAGGTCGTACATGCGGTTCGTGACGTAGACCTGAAGGTGGAGCGCGGACAGTTTATTGCCATTCTCGGCCATAATGGAAGCGGCAAGTCTACACTGGCCAAACATATCAATGCGCTCCTGGTTCCTACGGAGGGAACCATTTACATTGATCACATGAATACCAGGGATGATGATTCTCTCTGGAAAATCCGCCAGGAAGCCGGCATGGTCTTTCAGAATCCGGATAACCAGATAGTTGCTTCCGTGGTGGAAGAAGATGTGGGGTTCGGACCGGAAAATCTGGGTGTTCCAACCGATGAAATCTGGAGACGGGTGGACGACAGCCTGGCTAAAACAGGAATGATCGCCTACCGGAAGCATTCGCCGAACAAACTATCCGGCGGGCAGAAGCAGCGGGTCGCGATTGCCGGCGTCATGGCCATGAAGCCGAAATGCATTGTTCTGGACGAGCCGACTGCCATGCTGGATCCGAACGGACGGAAGGAAGTCATCAAGGCGGTCCGGGATCTGAATAAGGCGGAGCATGTGACGGTTATTCTGATCACGCATTACATGGAAGAGGTGACTGCAGCGGACCGCATTTTTGTTATGGATGCCGGTGAGCTTGTCATGGAAGGAACACCGGTGGAGATCTTTTCCCAGGTAGAGAAGCTGCGGAAGCTTCGCCTGGATGTTCCGCAGGTAACAGAACTTGCCTACGAGCTGAAACAGTCCGGGGCAGAGCTTCCGGACGGAATCCTCACGACAGACGAGCTGGGTCACCATCTCTGCGAAGAGAAGAATCCGATTGCAGATCCCAAAAAGCTGGAGGAATCCCTGCAGGAAGATATTGCTGCAGAGAGCGAAGTCCGGGAAAAACCTCAGCAAAAAAACCAGACTGCCGGAGACGGAGAACCGGAAAAGGTTCAGCCGGAGAAGCTGGACATAGAAGGCGGGAAACCGGAAATTCAGGCGCAGGAAGATAAACATACCGAGAGCGGTGGACTGGAATCGCTTCGTCTGGAACATGTCAGCTACGTTTACAGCACCGGGACCGCGTATGAAATTACAGCCTTAAAGGATGTTTCCCTGGAGATCCCGAAAGGGCAGTTTGTCGGCATCATCGGTCACACAGGTAGCGGGAAATCCACTCTGGTGCAGCATTTTAACGGACTGATCCGTCCGACCTCCGGCCATGTGTATTTTCAGGGCAGAGATATCTGGGAGGAAGGATATCCGCTCCGGGAGCTCCGGTTTCATGTCGGACTGGTATTTCAGTACCCGGAGTATCAGCTGTTTGAAACGGATGTAATCAAGGATGTCTGCTTCGGACCGAAAAACCAGGGTCTTTCCGAAGAGGATCAGATGAAAAGAGCCAGGGAAGCCCTCCGCCAGGTGGGAATCCCGGAAGGTTTGTATGAAAAATCACCCTTTGAACTTTCCGGCGGACAGAAGAGGCGGGTGGCGATCGCCGGAGTTCTTGCCATGAATCCGGATATTCTGGTGCTGGACGAGCCGACGGCAGGACTGGATCCCAGAGGACGGGAAGAAATTCTCAGTGAACTGGATCAGCTCCAGAAGGAAAGAGGGATAACGGTTATCCTTGTTTCCCACAGTATGGAGGATGTAGCCCAGCATGTGGACCGGATCATTGCCATGAATAAAGGAGAGGTTGCCTTTGACGGGACACCCCGCCAGGTGTTCTCTCATTACAAAGAGCTGGAGACGATGGGACTGGCTGCGCCTCAGATGACATACATCATGCATGCGCTGCGGGAACACGGGCTGGATGTCGATGTGAATGCATCTACGCTGGAGGAAGCCCGAAGAACCGTTTTACAGGCTCTGAAAGAAAAGACAGCCTGAGAAACGGAGACAGGAAAAATATGTTACGAGATATAACGATAGGCCAGTACTATCCGGCAGACTCCGTTCTGCACAGACTGGACCCAAGAGTAAAACTGATCGGCACGATTGTATATATCATCTCCCTTTTTGTTTTTCACACCTGGGGATATATTTTGGGAACCGTTTTTCTGGTTTCCATCATCCTTCTTTCCAGGGTGCCGTTTACCTTTATGGTGCGCGGATTAAAGGCTATAGTAATTCTTCTGATTATTACGATGGCTCTGAATATGCTGCTGACTCCGGGGACTTATCTGTTCCAGTGGAAGTTTTTTCATATCAGCAAAGAGGGAGTCGTGATTGCGGTTCGGATGGCCATCAGGCTGATCTATCTGATTATCGGCTGTTCGGTTATGACGCTTACCACAACGCCGAATAAGCTGACGGACGGCTTGGAAGCTTTGGGACAGCCGCTGAAGGCTGTTCACGTTCCTGTTCATGAAATTGCCATGATGATGTCTATCGCTCTTCGTTTTATTCCCATTCTGCTGGAGGAGACGGATAAGATTATGAAGGCGCAGACGGCCAGAGGGGCAGATTTTGAATCTGGCGGAATTGTTCAGAAAGTAAAGGCAATGGTGCCGCTTTTGGTTCCTCTCTTTGTGTCCGCTTTCCGCCGCGCCGGGGATCTGGCCATGGCGATGGAGGCCAGATGTTATCACGGCGGAGAAGGCCGTACACAGATGAAGCCTCTTCGCTATGAGAGAAGAGACCTTATTGCTTACGGCATTCTGGCGGGGTATCTTGCCGCCACTATCGTTCTTCGGGTAGTTTTTAACTGGTAAGCCGCCTGTATTTATCTGGCGGCAGAGAAAAAATGAGTGCGGCAGTAGGGTGAAGCAGTGAGGAGGGCATGGCTTGCGCAGGATTATGCTTGTTGTCGCTTATGACGGAACAAATTACTGCGGCTGGCAGGTTCAGCCAAACGGCATTACCGTTCAGGAAACACTGAATCAGGCTCTCTCCGAACTTTGCGGCAGCAGCATTCAGACCATCGGTGCAAGCCGGACAGACGCCGGAGTGCACGCAAAGGGAAATGTGGCGGTATTTGATACGGAGATGCGGATGCCGGCTGACCGGTTCTGCTATGCCCTGAACACCAGACTTCCTGAGGATATCAAGGTGCAGGCTTCCAGAGAAGTACCGCTTCGCTTTCATCCGCGCTATACCAGTACAGTAAAAACCTATGAGTACAGGATACTGAACCGGAAGCTGCCGGATCCGACCAGAAGGCTGGATACGTTGTTTGTCTATTCGGATCTGGATCTTGCAGCTATGCAGGAAGCAGCGGAATGTGTCATCGGAGAGCATGATTTCCGAAGCTTCCAGGCTTCCGGGGCAGCCGCGGGAAAAAGCACGGTACGCCGTATCTATTCTTCGGAAATACGTAAAGAAGGCGAACTTCTTACCTTCCGGATTGTCGGAAATGGTTTCCTTTATAATATGGTAAGGATTCTTGCCGGTACGATTCTGGAAATCGGCCGCGGCAACCTTCCGTCCGGCTCCATGCGGCAGATTCTGGAAGCACGGGACCGGGCGGCCGCGGGGCCTACCGCGCCGGCGCATGGACTGACGCTGATGGAAATCCGATATCCGGAGTGGGAAGACCTGTGGACAGAAAAGTAAAATTGTATCTTGACACGTCTGCCGGCATATACTACTATAACTAAGTGCGACGCAGGGAAAGTGCGCTCTTCTGTAATTCCCAATACAGTCGGGTGTGCGGACGCCGCAGGAGGAGACGGAGCCAAAGGCCCTGGCGATGATGTCTCTGATTTTGCAGATTCTGACCATCCGGACAGTGGCGGTTTCTGCGGCAGCGGTTCATACAGGTCTTATCGCCTGCGCATATGGACAGCGGCAATTTTATACAGAAAACGAACCGCAGTCGGTTCTTCAATCAGGAGGTTTTATCCATGAAGACTTATATGGCAAATCCGGATAAGTTAGAAAAAAAGTGGTATGTGGTAGATGCATCCGGACAGACTCTCGGACGTCTGGCTTCTGGTATAGCCGGAGTGTTAAGAGGGAAAAACAAACCGGAGTTCACACCTTTTGTAGATACCGGTGACTATGTTATTGTCATCAATGCAGAAAAAATCAAAGTTACAGGAAAGAAACTTCAGCAGAAGATTTATTACAGACATTCCGATTATGTCGGCGGACTGAAGCAGACCACCCTCAAGGAGATGATGGACAAGCATCCGGAGAGAGTAATCGAGTTTGCTGTTCAGGGTATGCTTCCCAAGGGACCTCTCGGAAGAGAAATGATCACGAAGCTTCATGTGTACACCGGCGCAGAGCATAAGCACGCAGCTCAGAAGCCGGAAGTACTCACATTTTGAAAGGGAGGTAAAGAACATTGGCTAGCGTAAAATACTATGGAACAGGAAGAAGAAAAAAATCTGTAGCAAGAGTATATCTGGTTCCCGGTACCGGAAAAATTACGATCAATAAAAGAGATATTGACGAGTATTTTGGTCTGGAAACGTTGAAAACCATCGTTCGTCAGCCTCTCACAGCGACCGATAACGCCGACAAGTTTGATGTTCTGGTCAACGTAATCGGCGGCGGTTTTACCGGACAGGCAGGAGCCATCCGTCATGGTATTGCCCGTGCTCTGCTGGAGGCCGATGCAGAGTACAGACCGACGCTTAAGAGCGCAGGATACCTTACCAGAGATCCACGTATGAAAGAGCGTAAGAAATACGGTCTCAAGAAGGCTCGTCGCGCACCGCAGTTCAGCAAGAGATAATCAAACAGACTCCCCGCGGAATCTGTTGCAAGGGCTCCCTGTTAATATAGCAGGGAGTCTTTTTGATTACCGCAGCAGCGCTGCGGCCTGCTCGCCACTTCGGACTCGCAGGTACTCGCGGAGCATGTGCCACCGGCACATGCCCTGATCGCTCGTACAGTTCAGCAAACGCTGATCGAGACTTCAAAATGCCCAAAAACCCCGGAACCATGCGGTTTTCCGGGGCCTTTCTTTTTTGCTTCGTCTGTTCCCTGTCACCTACAGCGACCTCGAAGCGCAGGTGACTGCGACGGTCACTGAAGAAACGCAGGAGGATACGGATAGCATATACCTTAACGTGGAGTGGACGGGTTGAAGGACGGAGAATTCTCTTTTGAACTCAAGGATGAAAACGGCAAGGTCATTGCCACTGCATCCAACAAAGCAGACGGATCCGTTGTATTCCCGGAGCTGATTTATCAGGAAGTCGGAACATACAAGTATACCGTAAGCGAAGTTAAGGGCAACGCAGAGAATGTGACCTATGACACTTCCGTAAAGGCAGTCACCGTCACAGTGACCGATGACGGGAAGGGCAGCCTTTCTGCGAAGGCTGAGCCTGCAGATGTGACGTTTAACAACGTATTTACACCGAAACAGACGCCTGCGGATACGCCTCGTACAGGCGATGACAGCAGAATTGCGCTGTACGGAGTCCTTGCGATTCTGTCGCTCATGGGTATTGTCGGATGTGCGATCGTGGGACGGAGACACGCAGATCGGTAAAATAACAGGAACCTAAGGGATGAAATACGTCCCCGGAAAAAAGAGCGCGTCCAAGTACTTTCACTTGGACGCGCTCTCCTTTTGAAGAGCTGGAGACGGTCTCTTACGACCTTGTAGGGCTGTTTCTTTTTGAAGAGAAAAGAGTTGACATGTGAAGTGATCTGCGATACATTATAAGTGGGAAATCCCACAACAAACAATCGGAGGTGAATGCATGCCGACTGCAGTTAAAACATATGATGCAAAGATGGATTCAAAAAAACGTATTACACTTCGTAATGCTTTGTATGAATACTATCATGTAGAAGAATTTGACGACGGAAGAATTGTTCTGGAGCCTCGTGAACTGGTTTCACCTTTTCAGATCTCGGAGAAGAGCCTCGCTATGATGGACCAGGCAATGGAAAACCTGAAACAGGGAAAAGTATCCAAGGCCGTTGATCTATCTGCATTCGAGGGATGAATATGTTCGAGATTCATATGGGTGTTCCGGAGATGGAGGAATTCTGGAATGCTTTAACAGAAAAAGTGTCATCAGGAAAGGCCTCAAAAAGCGAGGTTAAGCTATGCAACCTTATAGGCAAAGCAATGGTCCTCCTGGCCAACGATCCCAGGCATCCAGGTCTGCAGAGCCATGAGATTGAAGTACTGACAGCACGATACGGAACAAAAGTCTGGTGTTCTTATCTGCAAAATAATACGCCTGCTGCCGGCCGCATCTTCTGGTCGTACGGTCCGGATAAAGGAGATATAACGATCGTGGCAATAGAGCCTCATCCGAATGACAGCAAGAGCAATGCATATAAGAAGATCACATTGTCATTAATGCAGGCAAAGAAGGAGTGATAGCACTGGCTGATAGCCAAATGATAGCATTCGTTCGGATAGCGTGTGGAAATAAGATCACACAGGATAACTGAAACGAAATAAATCAATAGCTCCTATACAAAACTGTTTAGTATCGGGCAAGAAGCCTTGAGTACGAATAAGAAAACTGTTGTTAAGTGACACTCACGATGAGCCTGAAAATGACAAAATAGTTGAGCGCCTGACATTCTAAAACAACATAGTAAAACCTAGAAGCCTTGCATTGCCAATGCAAGCGTGCAATCTTTTGTATCATTGACCGTCCTGCGATACTATCTGTTTCCCTTGCCTCCGTTAGCAGAACAGAAACGCATCGTGGCAAGGTTGAAAGAACTACTACCTCTGTGTGAGAGATTGAAGTAAGGTGACTATTATATGATTTTTAATGTTCTTTGGACGATTCTCCTTGGCGTTATTGGTGGTATCGTTTCTAGCTTAATTGTATCAAGAGTGTTTGTAATTCAAGCGATCTTTCCCAACTTGCTGAATCGAATGTAAAACGATGAAGGCGGGCTGACACATTTATCGCCGGGCGTGGTGTCCCAATCGGAGATTACGTCAGGCCAATCACCTTCATCATAAAGAAAGAGCAGAGACTGTAAAAGCCTCTACTCATATATTAAGAATCGGAGTTTGGCGATATGTCGTTTATGACAATCATATGGAAGATAATACAATGATACATCTGCTGAGTTTGTGAATCTAATGCACGAAGACAGAAGCCACGTTTCAACCCGCAGAACACGATCGGAACGAACATGAATAGTAGTGTATAAATGATATGAGAGTATGTTAGAAAGCAGCACGTAAGAAGCAAAATCCCCGCAACCGCCCGTATTTACGGACTTCCGACCTCTTGCAAGCGTTAATCGAGACTTGGAAGATTCAAAAAACCTCGGAAACTCAATGGTTTCCGGGGTTTTTTCATGCCCAAAAGTTCTGCTGTCGTGTGTCATCATCTGCTGTTATTTGCCATCAGAATCGGTGTCAACAAGTGGCAAACCATGGATTTTTGACTCAAAAATGTGTCAGGCGTCATCATCTATTAGCATCTGTTGTTTCTGAATCAGATTTTAACACGTGCATAAAATAGTCAGTAGTTAAAAAATTGCATAGCAGTTCCGAAATATCTGAGTTTGTGATATGGTATATGGCAGGACGAAAAGATGGAAAACAGCAGGGCGATTGGCCGGGAAGGGGAAAAGCATGGATATTTATGAGGAGTCGTTAAAGCTGCATGAAAAGTACAGGGGGAAGCTGGAGGTAACGCCAAAGGTGCCATGTGAATCTCCACGGGATCTCTCGCTGGCCTATACGCCCGGGGTGGCGCAGCCTTGCCTGGAAATACAGAAAAATCCGGAAAATGCATACCGGTATACCGGAAAGGGAAATACAGTAGCTGTCATAACAGACGGGACGGCAGTGCTCGGTCTGGGAAACATCGGTGCTGCAGCCGGGCTTCCTGTTATGGAGGGCAAGGCGCTTCTGATGAAAAAGTTTGCCGGGTTGGATGCCTGGCCGATCTGTCTGGACACCACAGATCCGGATGAAATTGTGGATATTGTTAAGAAACTGGCTCCTTCCTTTGGCGCTGTCAATCTGGAAGACATCAGCGCGCCCCGATGTGTTTATATAGAAAGAAAACTGATTGAGGAGTGCAGCATTCCCGTATTCCATGACGATCAGCACGGGACGGCCATCGCAGTTCTGGCGGCTCTGGTCAATGCGATGAAGGTAAAAAAAGCAAAACCGGAGGACATGAAAGTTGTGATAAGCGGTGCCGGTGCAGCGGGTTCTTCCATTATCCGCATGCTTTATAAGATCGGATTCCACAAAATTTATGCTTTTGATATAGATGGGTGCATTGATCCGGATGACAGCGAGAAATATGATTCCCTGAAGAAGGAACTGCTGGAGTTTGTCAATCTGGATCATCAGCACTACGCAAGCCTTGCGGAGGGGATGAAAGGGGCGGACATCTTTATCGGCGTCAGCGCCCCGCGTCTTGTCACCAGAGAAATGATCGCCTCCATGAATCCGGAAGCCATCGTGTTTCCGATGGCAAATCCGGAGCCGGAAATCACGTATGAGGAAGCAAAGGCCGGAGGCGCCTTCATTGTCGGTACCGGAAGATCAGACAATCCCAATCAGGTAAACAATCTTCTTGTCTTTCCCGGACTGTTCCGCGGTGCTCTGGATTATCGCGCGACAAAAATTACAGAGGAGATGCAGATTGCGGCGGCAAGAGGACTGGCTTCGTTAATAGATGAAAAGGAGCTGTCGCCGGATCATATTATTGCCTCCCCGCTGGATCCGAGAGTCGTGCCGACTGTGGCAAAGGCAGTGGGAGAAGAGGCTGTCCGGCAGGGCGTTGTGCGTAAAGCATAAAACGTTTACAAATCAGAAAACGGATGGTATAGTTAGGCAGGAGTCAAAAATGGGGAGAATCTATCAGATTCTCTCCGACATCTGTAAATAAAAACAGCAGACAGAAAGGAAGTGAAAGTTGAATGGAAGGCAGTGATGGTGCGGGCCGAAGTCCTTATCACATACGTAAGATGCCACAGATACTTCGTTTTTCGGCAGCCGGATCAGCGCTTCCTTTGACGGTGGTTACTGTCTGCTGATAACTTGTTCTGTGTGCATTTCTTATAGCAGTTTTCTATGCGTTCCGGCATTTGGCGCCGGGTTGTTCCGGCAGCGGCCGGTGTTCCAGACGAACCAGTTCTGGATAAAACTGCCCGTTTTTCGTGGCAGCGGCAGGAGCAACGGATATTCTTCCGGTCGGAAACGGCGTGGATGGCTGCAGCATCATGTGATTGGAATTTCCCCCAACCGAGAACTTTTTACCGCAAACCTGTGAAAACAGGTCTGTTTTCGTGCGCGGATCGGACAGGAACACCCTGTTCTTTTCCGGTTCAGTAGAAAGAGGGAGGTTGAGAATGGAAGAAAAAGCAAATAAAGATTTCAAGCAGGAAATACTGGATATAATCCGAAGCAGAAATTCTCCCAAGGTCATGCGGGAAAAGCTGGAGGATTATCATTCCAACGATATTGCACAGGTTCTGCCGGATCTGCAGCTAAAGGAAAGAGAAAATCTTTACCGGCTGCTTCCTATGGACACGCTGGCAGAAGTTATGGAATACGCGGATGATGCAGACCAGTATCTGGAGGAGATGGATCTGCGGAAGGCGGCCTGGGTCCTGGAACGCATGGAGCCGGATGATGCGGCAGATCTGCTGAAAGAGAGTGATTCAGTAAAAAAGACTGCCTGGCTGGAGCTGATGGATGATTCCTCCCGTGCGGAGATCAGGAAACTGGCGTCCTACGACGAGGATTTGATCGCCAGCCGGATGACCACAAATTATGTAACGCTTACCAGCAATCTGACCATTAAGGAGGCCATGCACTCCCTGGTAGATCAGGCTGCCGATCACGATAATATTTCAGTTTTGTATGTTCTGGATGAGGAAGGGGTCTATTACGGGGCCATTGATCTGAAGGAGTTGATTATCGCCAGGCAGGACTCCAGGCTGGAGGACATCATCGTCACCGCTTATCCGTATGTGTACGGAAGCGAGCGGATTGAAGACTGCCTGGAAACCATCAAGGACTATTCCGAGGAATCCATTCCTGTTCTGTCGGATGACAACCACATCCTCGGCGTTATCACCGCGCAGGACGTTGCGGAAGTGATTGATGATGAGCTGGGAGAGGACTACGCAAAGCTGGGTGGTCTGACTGCGGAGGAAGACCTGAACGAGCCGCTGAGGGAAAGCATCAAAAAGAGACTGCCCTGGCTGATTCTTCTGCTGTTTCTCGGCATGGGAGTTTCCAGTGTGGTCAGCGTTTTTGAAAAAGTGGTTGCACAGCTCACGATAGTTATGACGTTCCAGTCCCTCATTCTGGATATGTCCGGAAATGTCGGTACCCAGTCTCTGGCAGTGACCATCCGGGTTCTGTGTGATGAAAAGCTGACAGGAAAGGAAAAACTTCATCTGATCGGAAAGGAGATCACCTGTGGCACTTTTAACGGGCTGATTCTGGGTGGTCTGTCCCTTGTTGCTATCGGGTTTTATATTATGGTATTCCGTCATATGCCGTTTGTTTCCGCATTTGCTATTTCTGGGTGCATCGGTATTTCCCTGGTGGTCGCCATGCTGATCTCCAGCGCGGTCGGAACAGTCATCCCGCTGTTTTTCAAGCAGATAGGTGTTGATCCCGCGGCTGCATCCGGTCCGCTGATCACGACAATCACAGACCTGGTTGGAGTTATCACCTATTACGGTCTTGCATGGATCCTGCTATTGGAAGTCATGCATATGTAATCCGGATATGTAATCCGGAAGCAGTTCACTCTTTCCATTCTCATTCAAATTTGTTACTATAGAACAGTACAAAATTGAGTCAAGAGGGAGGGCAGTCGTTATACGAAGGTTTCTGTTTTTAACGCAGAATCTCGGCGGCTGCCTTTTTTCTTTACAGCATGAGTTTTGTTTCAGGGCGAAAGCTTGCGAATCACATGCAATGCAGAAGCAGATGGTTCCGGGCTGCGTTTGCTGCTTTTTTGGAGCAAAAGCCTGTGGGAACGATATGCAGCAGAGCAGTGTTTCTGAATGCTTAAATATTCTGAAGGGGAGAAGACTTTTAATGAAAACCAGGGTATATATTGATGGTCAGAGCGGTACGACCGGTCTGCAGATTTATGATCGTATCGGTGCCAGAGAGGATCTGGAGCTGCTGCGGATTGCAGAGGATAAAAGGCATGATCCGGAGGAAAGAAAAAAATATCTGAACGCAGCGGATATTGTGTTCCTCTGCCTGCCGGATGACGGAGCAAGGGAGGCTGTCTCCATGATTGAAAATCCGCATGTCCGTGTCATAGATGCTTCCACGGCGCACAGAACGGCGGAAGGCTGGACCTACGGTTTCCCGGAATATTCCCCGGAGCAGAGGACTGCCATTGCAAACAGCAGCCGGGTGGCAAATCCGGGCTGCCATGCGACTGGCTTTATTTCTGTCACCGCGCCGCTGGTTCGCATGGGGATTCTTCCCAGGGATTACCCGGTTACCTGTTATTCTCTGACCGGTTATTCCGGCGGGGGAAAGAAAATGATTGCGGAGTATGAACAGCCGGACCGGAGTCCGCGGCTGGCGTCTCCGGGTCTGTACGGATTGAGCCTGAAACACAAGCATGTCCCGGAGATGCAGAAAATGACGGGACTGGACTGTCCGCCGGTATTTCTTCCTGTGGTCGATGATTATTACAAGGGAATGGCGACGACGATTCTTCTTCAGAACCGCCTCCTGAAAGATGCGCCGACCGCGGAGCAGATCTGCATGCGCCTGCAGGAATATTATCAGAAGGAACATTTTGTTCGCGTTCTTCCGTTTGGGGAAGGCGGAAAAACCATTTACGCCAATACGCTTGCGGGTACTAATCGTCTGGAGATTCTGGTTCACGGACACGAGAATCAGACCTGCATCACAGCACTTTTTGACAATCTTGGGAAGGGTGCTTCCGGGGCGGCCGTTCAGAACATGAACATCATGCTCGGTCTGGATGAAACCGTTGGACTGGAATAAAACAGACATTTGAGGGGGAAAGGATGAAAAATATAACAGAGCTGATTAACCAGTTTGATTCGCTGGTATGGGGAATTCCGATGCTGGTTCTGCTGCTTGGAACAGGTGTTTTCCTAAGCATCCGTCTTCGGTTCATGCAGTTCCGGAAATTCGGATTTATTATGAAAAAAACGGTCGGGCAGCTGTTCTCGCATAAGGAAAACCAGGAGGGAAGCCTGACTCCGGTACAGGCGCTCAGCACTGCCCTGGCGGGGACGGTAGGAACTGGAAACATAGCCGGCGTAGCGGGAGCCATTGCGCTTGGCGGACCGGGAGCCATCTTCTGGATGTGGATCGCCGCCCTGTTCGGCATGTGCACAAAGTATTCGGAAATTCTTCTTGCCGTCCATTTCCGCAAGAAAAATACATCCGGTGATTTCGTAGGAGGTCCGATGTACTATATTCAGAACGGACTGGGCCCCAAATGGCACTGGCTGGCCGTTCTGTTCTGTATTTTTGGATCAATTGCCGCTATTGGCACCGGAAATATGACGCAGATCAATACGATTGCCACCTCAATCGGCGCGGTATTTACTTCTTTCCACCCTGATATGCCGCAGGGAGATCTGCAGGCACTGTATATGGTTATCGGTATCGTGGGAGCGGTTCTGACGATTCTGGTTTTGTTCGGCGGTATGCAGAGAATCGGAAATGTGACAGAGCGGCTGGTTCCGGTCATGGCACTGGTATATATTGTGGCAGCACTGGTTGTTGTTTTCGGAAATGTGGGTCAGATCGGCGGTGTTTTTGCCCAGATTTTCAAGGGCGCATTTGATCCGGAAGCAATCAGCGGCGGACTTGCAGGCGTGGCTGTGCAGCAGGCGGTAAAGGCCGGATTCGGGAGAGGAATTTTCTCCAATGAAGCTGGTCTGGGTACTGCTCCGATTGCACATGCGGCGGCGGATGTGGACCATCCGGTACAGCAGGGCATGTACGGGGTATTTGAAGTGTTTGCAGACACGATTGTCATCTGCACGCTGACTGCCCTGGCCATTCTGATCTCCGGTCAGGCAGAACCTTTCTACGGACAGACGGCCGGTACGGATCTTACCATTCTTGCCTTCGGAAGTATGCTGGGAACGAAGATCGCCTCCATCGTCATTGCGGTGTGTATCGCCATGTTTGCTTATTCGACATTGCTGTCCTGGAGTCTTTATGGAAGCAGATGCTTTGAATTTATGTTCGGGACAACCGGAGCAAAGGTTTACCAGGCAATCTATGTGATCTTTGTGGTCGTAGGAGCGAACGTCAAGCTCGGACTTGCCTGGACGATTGCGGATGCTTCCAACGCCCTGATGGCTTTCCCGAACCTGATAGCCATCCTGCTGTTGTCTCCGGTGGTGGTAAAACTGACAAAAGAGTATAAGGGACTGTATCACTAAGAATCAGAGCAGGTGAAGAATTTGTTGTCTGAAATCAGCAATAGTGAGAAGAGAGAAAAATATATCGGCGTTTTTGACTCCGGTGTAGGCGGCGTGAGTATTCTGAAGAGGATGACAGAGCTGCTTCCGGGAGAAAAATTTGTCTATTACGGCGATTCCGCCCATGCGCCCTATGGGGAAAAAACAGTAGAGGAAGTCCGGCAGCTCAGTCTTTTTATTGCGGAAAAAATGCTGCAGGGAGGAGTGAAAGCGCTGGTCATCGCGTGCAATACGGCTACCAGCGCCGCCGGCTCTTTATTGCGGGAGAGGTATCCGCAGCTGCCGATTATCGGCGTGGAACCGGCCATTAAACCTGCGGCGGAGCAATATCCGGACAGCCGCGTGCTTGTTATGGCGACGCCGGTGACGCTCCATCTGGAAAAATTCAGAAGCCTTTCCGAGCGGCTCGCCGGAAAAACAGAGTTTTTGCCGGTGGAATGTCCGGGACTGGCGGCTGCCATAGAAAAAGGGGATCCGGACAGCCCGGAAATTCATTCTCTCCTGCATCAGTTTCTAGCCCCCTATATAGGCAGGGCGGATGCCCTTGTACTAGGATGCACCCACTACCCGTTTATCCGGAAACAGATCAGGGATGTTCTGGGTAATATACCCATGTTTGACAGCGCGGACGGCACCGCCAGGGAGCTTCGCCGGGTGCTTGCCGCAGGCGGCCTGCTGCGGGACGGGA
>CACVSR010000071.1 GCA_902756775.1 uncultured Lachnospiraceae bacterium
GAGACACCTGTGTACACAACGGGAAATTCACGACAAAGGACGGAATGGAAATCAATTACTACACAGCCATTCCCGAAAACCGGCGAGCAAACCTTGTTATTATCCATGGCTACTGCGGATTCTGGGCAAAATACCACGAGATGGCCTGGTACTTCTACCAGGCAGGCTATGCCGTGTTTTTCATGGAACAGAGAGGACATGGCTATTCTGGAAGAGAAGTCCCGGAAAACGATCTGGTGCATGTCCGTTCCTATGAGGACTACGTCCGGGACACCAAAGAATTTTTTGACAGAGTTGTGAAGGTCGAGAGCGGCGGGAACCCCTGCTACCTCTTTGCCCACTCGATGGGCGGAGCCATCGGAGCGCTTTTCCTTGGCGCTCATCCGGAATGCTTCCAGAAGGCAGTCCTCAGCTCTCCGATGATTCAGATGAAGACCGGGAAATATCCCCGCGCCCTGGTCAACCTGATTGCCGTTTACGCATCTCTTCATCACATGCAGAAGCAGATGTCCGTGGGACAGAACCACTTCAGCCCTGTTCCGGTATTCGAGACCAGCAGCACCCTCTCCCGTCCCAGATATGATTATGTTTTTCAGCACAGACTGCAGGACTTTCATTACCAGACCTATGGAGCGTCTTACGGCTGGGCCATGGCAGGCATGTCCGTAACCAGGAAGATCCTGAAGCGGGCGGCAAATGTAAAAATACCGGTACTGCTTTTCCAGGCAGGAAATGACCCGCTGGTGGAGCCTTCCGGCCAGCTGCGCTTTGCGCGGAAGGCGTCCGATGTCCGCATTGTCCGCTACGAAAAATCCAAGCATGAAATATTCAATGCCACAGAAGAGATCCGCAGAGACTATTATGCGAGAATTTTCCGTTTCCTGGAAGAGTAGGACGGCGGCTTAGCTGTTGTTGACTGCGGTAACCAGCGCGTCAATGGATGCCCGGATAATATCCGGATCTACTGCGGCTCCCCAGGACATGGTTCCGTTTTTCTCCTGAATGCCTACATAGGCGATCGCGTTGGAGCTGGAGCTTTTGGTCAGCGCATGCTCCTGATACGTTGTCAGCGTGTAGTCCAGGCCATGTGCTTTTTTCAGTGCATTGCTCACGGCATCCAGACGGCCGTTGCCTTCTGCCTTTGTGACGGCAAACTCACCGTCTCCGTATCTGGAGTTTACGCTCGCCTCGATTCTCCCGCTGTCCAGCTGGCGGAAATGAACGCCGTTCACTGTCAGCGGACTGTTCTTATCCTCAAACGTCTGCTTGAACAGGCTGAAAATTTCATCCGGCTTCAATTCCTTATGCAGATGATCGGAGAGGTCCTTGGCCGCGTAGCCCATGGCCTCCCGCATCTTCTTCGGAAGGATCAGATCATAATGTGTCTCCAGCACATAGCCGACGCCTCCCTTTCCGGACTGGCTGTTAATACGGATGACATCCGCGTCGTAGCTTCTTCCGATATCGGTAGGATCGATAGGCAGGTAGGGAACAGTCCAGTGATCCGGATCGTGTTCTTCTCTCCAGTGCATTCCCTTTGCGATGGCATCCTGGTGCGAACCGGAGAATGCCGCAAACACAAGCGAGCCGCAGTACGGCGTTCTGGGACCCACCTGCATGCCGGTGTATTCCTCATACCGTTCAACCAGATCCTTCATATTGTCAAAGTTCATTTCCGGATTCACGCCCTGCATATACAGGTTCATGGCAAGTGTGATGATGTCCACATTTCCGGTCCGCTCCCCATTTCCGAACAGAGTTCCCTCTACGCGGTCCGCTCCGGCCAGAACACCAAGCTCCGCGTCGCTGACTCCGCACCCACGGTCGTTGTGCGGATGCAGGGAAAGAACCACGTTATCCCTGTACTTCAGGGTCTTGCTCATATACTCCACCTGGCTGGCATAGACATGCGGCATGGAAAGTTCCACTGTGCTCGGAAGATTGATAATTGCCTTCCGGTCTGCCGTAGGCTTCCAGACATCCAGAACCGCGTTGCAGACTTCCAGCGCGTATTCCGGCTCTGTTCCGGTAAAGCTTTCCGGGCTGTACTCAAAACGGTAGGATTCGTTCTCCTCCTCTGTCAGTTTCTGCAGAAGCTCCGCTCCCTCGACGGCTATCCGTTTGATCTCCTCCTTGTCCTTTTTGAAGACCTGCTGACGCTGCGCGAAGGAGGTAGAGTTGTACACATGCACAATGGCATTTTTGCATCCCTCCAGCGCCTGAAACGTCTTGCGGATGATGTGCTCACGCGCCTGTGTCAGCACCTGCACGGTGACATCGTCGGGAATCAGATTTTCCTCAATCAGCCTGCGGAGAAACACGTATTCCGTCTCGGAAGCGGCAGGGAAACCCACCTCAATTTCCTTAAAACCAACCTTGCAGAGCAGCTTGAAAAACTCAATTTTTGTATCCAGATCCATGGGAATTACCAGCGCCTGATTGCCGTCTCTTAGATCCACGCTGCACCAGACCGGGGCATGGTCGATGGAATCCTTCTTTACCCAGTCATAGCAGGGAACCGGCGGCATAAAATACTGTTTCTGATACTTTTTGTAATTCATCATGATCTTTTCCTCCATTTCTTTTTTGAGGAGACGTACGAAAAAAGCCCTACATCTCCTGCCTGTTCTGCAAGAGACGTAAGGCTGACAGCTCTTACGCGGTACCACTCTTCTTCACGGAAAATTCCGTGCACTCTTCGGATACGGCCGCTTGCGGTAGATATCCTTTCCCCTGTAACGGTGGGATTCCGTCTGCGTCTACTGTAATTTCTTAGTTCGGGCAGCCACTCGAAGGTCAGTTCCACGGGAAGTCCTCTGCTGTCTCGCACCGGCCGACAGCTCTCTGCGTTCAGATTTCAGGTGTACTACTCCTTGTCATCGTATTTGTAATGCAATAGCTTGATTGACGAAAGAAACAATAGCATTACGCACCGGAAATGTCAAGACCGCGATTTTTTCGTTACATGCTCTGTTTTACCTCGTCATAGACTCTGGTGATCCTGTCTTCCGGTTTTTTTGTCAGCAGGCTGACTGCCACATTGATCAGGATAGCAACCAGGAAAGCAGGAAGAAGCTCGTAGATATTCCAGATTCCTCCCAGCGGACGGACAGCGAACTTCCAGATAAAAATCATGAGTCCCCCGGAGATCAGGCCTGCAAAGGCGCCGTACTTATTGGATCTCCTCCAGAACAGTGCCAGAAGGACCACCGGGCCGAAAGTCGCGCCAAAGCCGGCCCAGGCAAAGGAAACAATTCCGAATACGGAGCTGTTCGGATTCCAGGCAATACCGACACCGATCACCGCGATAATCAGAAGAGACCCCCTGGCAATTTTCATCAGGTTTTCTTCCGAAATATCCAGATGGAAGAATTCATGAAGAATATTTTCGGATACAGAGCTGGATGCCGCCAGCAGCTGAGAATCCGCCGTGGACATAGTAGCCGCCAGAATACCGGAAAGGACAATGCCGGCCAGCACAGCTGCGGCCGTCCCGTGTTTACTGAGAAGAGAAGAAATCTCCACAATAACTGTCTCTGATGCAGAGCCCTCCAGCTGCGGTATAGCTCCCGCGTTTGTCATTCCCAGTCCGACAATTCCGATTAAGATGGCAATTCCCATGGAAATAACCACCCAGATGCTCGCTACCCTTCTGGATATCTTCAGCTTGCTGTCATCTTCTATAGCCATAAAGCGCAGAAGGATATGAGGCATACCGAAATACCCCAGTCCCCATGCCAGCGTGGAAATAACCGTAATAAATCCATAGGGCTTTGCGGCGCCTGTCGTGGGATCGTAGCTCTGCGCCATGCTGAAATAACCCGGCAGCTGTTTGGCGTTTGCCAGCACCGCTTCCATTCCACCCGCCTTGCTGATTCCGAAAAGGAGCACAATAACCAGGGCAGCAGTCATTACGATAGACTGAATAAAATCCGTCAGGCTGGCTGCCAGAAACCCTCCCATGGTCGTGTAGAGAATAATAACAGCAGCGCTGATAAGCATGGCGGCATGGTAATCCACCCCGAAAAGAGAAGCAAAAAGTTTCCCGCACGCAGCAAAGCCGGACCCTGTGTAAGGGACAAAGAAAACGATGATAATAATCGCCCCGATCAGCATCAGAACACGGCGGCTGTCCCCGTAGCGATCCGAAAGAAAATCCGGGACTGTGATGGAGTTTGTCCTTGCCGTGTACCGGCGGATTCTTCTGGCTACCAGAAGCCAGTTAAGATACGTTCCTACCGCCAGACCGATTTCTGTCCAGCCGCAGTCCGCGATGCCGGAGAGATAGGCCAGACCCGGAAGCCCCATAAGCAGATAGCTGCTCATATCCGAGGCCTCCGCACTCATAGCTGTGACCAGCGGCCCCAGCTTCCGTCCGCCCAGATAAAAGTCACTGACTGTTTCATTCTTTTTAGAAACCGCGAATCCGATCAGAAGCATTCCGATCAGATATACGATCATGGAAATCATGATCCCCACCTGTGCATTTGTCATATTGTTCCCCCTCAGCAGTCTCACGTGCCGGTCTGACGGCACCCAAACATGTTGCAATCGGATGCCGTTTTTCCGGCACCGCATATGTATAGTACTCTACCACAGGAAAGCGCAAAGGGCAACAAAAACGGAACTCTCCGGGATCGCCCGTCTTGCATCCAGTGCCGGAAGAGGGTAAACTTGTCCGTGGTTCTCGAAATTTCTGTATAAAATTTAAGGGGGTAAAATGAGACGCCTGTTTTCCTATATGAAAGTGCACCTGCTGGAATCGGTGCTGGCTCCCCTGTTCAAAATGCTGGAGGCAACCTTTGAGCTGTTTGTCCCCATCGTTGTGGCAAATATGATTGACAGGGGCATCTCCGGGAGAGATGTTCCGTACCTGATCCGGATGAGTATTCTGCTGCTCGTGCTGGCTGCCTGCGGGCTGGGTTTTTCTATTATCGCACAGTATTTTTCCGCCAAGGTTGCTACACATACCGCGCAGATGATGCGGGACGATTTGTTTGCCCATATCCAGACCCTATCCTGGAGACAGATTGACGCACTTGGCACATCGACACTGATCACACGTATGACCAGTGACATCAATACCGTCCAGAACGGCGTCAATATGTTTTTGCGGCTCTTTCTTCGCTCTCCCTTCGTCGTATTCGGGGCGATGATCATGGCCTTTACCGTGGATCCGCATACCGCGATGACCTTTGTGGTCGCAATCCCGCTCCTGTTTGTGATTGTCTTTGCCATTCTTCTGATTACCATGCCGCTGTACCGGAAAGTGCAGAAGCAGCTGGATGCCATCATGCGCTCGACCCGCGAAAATCTACTGGGCGTCCGCGTCGTCCGCGCGTTTAACCGACAGGAGAGCGAAAAAAAGACTTTTGATAAGGAAGCCTCCGGCCTGTATGACAGACAGATCTTCGTCGGAAAAATATCCGCTCTTCTGAATCCTCTCACCTATGTGGTGATTAACCTCGGAATTGTCGCCATCCTCTGGATCGGCGGCCGGCAGGTTTACGCCGGAGCTCTTACCCAGGGAAAAATAATTGCACAGGTAAACTATATGTCTCAGATTCTGGTGGAGCTGATTAAGCTGGCCAATCTGATCATTCTGCTCTCCCGCGCTATGGCTTCCGCCCGAAGAGTTGACGATGTCTTCTGCGTTGTCAACAGCCGGCAAGACGGAACCGCCGGTTTCCCGGAGGCAGAAAAAGGAGGAGGCGCCTCTATTGACTTCTGCCACGTGCTTTTCCGCTATGAGAAAGACGCGGAGCCAGCACTCTGTGATATTACCTTTCATGCTGAGGCCGGTTCTACCCTCGGCATTATCGGAGGAACCGGATCCGGAAAAAGTACGATTGTTAATCTGATTCCCCGATTTTACGATGCCGATTCAGGCTGTGTCTCCTTGAATGGCACGGATGTACGCACCATACGGGAAGAGGATTTAAGAAGCCACATCGGCGTTGTTCCGCAGAAAGCCGTTCTGTTTTACGGAACGCTGCGGGATAACATGAAGTGGGGACGAAAAGATGCCTCCGACAAAGAAATCTATGAAGCGATAGATATCGCGCAGGCCAGAGAATTTGTAGAAAGAAAGGGAGACGGCCTGGATCTGATGATCGAACAGGAAGGACGGAATCTCTCCGGCGGCCAGAAACAGAGGCTGACCATTGCCCGCGCGGTTGTGCGAAGGCCGGATATCCTGATACTTGACGACAGTGCCTCCGCCCTGGATTTTGCCACCGACGCCGCTCTGCGCCGGGCGATCCGCTCACAGATGGGTAAGCGGACCGTCATTCTGGTTTCCCAGCGCGTCAGCACCGTCCGGAGCGCCGACCAGATCCTGGTGATGGACGATGGAAGGCTTGTCGGCCATGGCACCCACCGGGAACTTCTGAATACCTGCAGGGAATATCAGGAAATCTGTGAATCACAGATGACGGCGGAAGAAATTCAGGCTGACCGGAAGGGAGATGACTGAACATGAAGGAAGAAAATTATTATGATAAAGACCAGACCGACAAATCACGGAAAAAAAAGAAATCGACCATGCACAGAATCCTCCTCTGCATTCGCCCTTATCTTCCTCTTGTGATTCTCTCGCTTCTGCTGGCTGTTGTCTCCGTGGCACTCCAGCTTTTGGTGCCGATCTATATCGGCGACGGCGTGGATGTGATTGTCGATAAGGGAAGAGTAGATTTTCCCGCCCTTTTACAGATACTGAAAAAAATCATCCTCTGTATCTGTCTGACAGCTGCCGCACAGTGGATTATGAACCATGTCAACAATAAAATCACCTATCGCATTGTCAGGGATCTCCGTGTACAGGCTTTTCACCAGCTCCATGAGGTGCCTCTCTCCTATCTGGACGCCAACCCCGCCGGAGACCTCCTGAGCCGGGTGATCACGGATGTGGAGCAGCTTTCCGACGGATTACTCCTGGGCTTTACTCAGCTGTTTACCGGTGTCATCACCATTATCGGAACCATTATTTTTATGGCAACTCTTCAGCCGCTGGCAACACTGATCGTCGTGGTGTTCACGCCGCTTTCCTTTGTGATTGCCCGTTTTGTCTCCACACATGCCTTTGTTTATTTCCAGAAACAGTCAGCCGCAAGGGGCGACTTGACAGACCTGACAAACGAAATGCTCGGCAATCTGAAGGTTGTACAGACCTTCGGACATGAACAGGACTCCATGGAGGAATTCGCAAAACGAAACGGGGAACTCTCCGGGTACAGCCTGAAGGCGACCTTTTTCTCCTCTCTGACAAATCCCTCGACCCGGTTCCTGAACGCCCTGATTTACGACGGGGTAGCGCTGGCTGGCTGCCTGCTTTGTTTTCTCTCTCCCTTCGGCGGAGCTGTCATGACAATCGGCGAGCTAACCAGCTTCCTGAGCTACGTCAAACAGTACAGCCAGCCTTTTAATGATATTACCGGCGTGCTGACGGAATTTCAGAATTCTGTGGCATCTGCGGCGCGTGTCTTTGAACTGCTGGATACCGGAAAAGAGCCCGCGGACGACAACGATGCCGTTGTTCTTTCCCATGCTAAGGGAGAAGTTGCGCTGGCTCATGTTGCTTTCTCCTATGTACCGGACAGGCCGCTGATTGAAAACCTGAATATCCGCGTGCATCCCGGAAAACGAATCGCCATTGTGGGTCCGACCGGCTGCGGAAAAACTACCCTGATCAACCTTTTGATGCGTTTTTACGATGTAAACAGCGGCAGTATCTCCGTAGACGGAACCGACATCCGGCATATCAGACGGACGAGCCTTCGTGACAACTACGGTATGGTGCTTCAGGATACCTGGCTGAAGGCAGGAACCGTGAAGGAAAATATTTCTTACGGGAAGCCTGGCGCCACAGAAGAAGATATTATAGCCGCCGCCAAAAAAGCATACGCACACAGCTTTATCATGCGTATGCCAAAGGGCTATGACACGGAAATCGAAGAAAATGGCGGAAACCTCTCTGCCGGACAGAAACAGCTGCTCTGCATCGCCAGAGTTATGTTGCACCTGCCCCCGATCCTGATTCTGGACGAGGCGACGTCATCCATTGACACACTGACTGAGATCCGGATTCAGAAGGCTTTTGATAATATGATGAAAGGCAGAACGAGCTTCGTCGTGGCGCATCGTCTTTCTACCATCCGGGAAGCCGATGAGATCCTGGTTATGCGGGACGGTCACATCATCGAGCAGGGAAATCACGAGGAACTGCTGAAAAAGAACGGCTTCTACAAAAAATTGTATACGGCACAGTTTGAGCGGAGTTGAAGCCGATAATAGAAGAGAAATAAAGGAAAACAGAAGAAAAAACAGACGACATAGAAGATGCGCATGTATATGAAAATTTGCAAAAACCTGCGTGATGTTCGAAGGCACACACAGGTTTGTTTAGCGATCAAAGATTGTCACGGCGCAGATCCAGCCACTCTACTTCTTCCTTAGATAGAGAAATGTCAAGGGCTTCCAGGTTGCTGGCCATCCATTCTGCCTTCGGGACACTGACAAGCGGGAACACATCAAAATCCTGATTTAATACCCATGCCAGAGCAATCTGCGGAACGGTTCGGTTCTTACTGGCCGCTAATTTTTCTACCCGCGCAAGGCGTTCAAAATTTTCAGGATAGCAGTAGCCTTTCACTGCGTTCGGATCCAAAATTGATTTTGCCCCCTCTATATCATTGCTTTTTACTCTTCCGGAGAACATTCCCCGTCCGAGGCTGGAGTAGGCAAAGACAGGAATGTCGTTTTTGGCGTACCAGTCGCGATCCTCCTGATGCGCCGGTCCCGAAATCGTTACACAGCCGGATCCCCCTCCCCAAGGATCCCCGATCTGATCACATAATCCGAAATTCGGTTCAGAAACGGTAAATGGTACCAAACCGTGTTTATATGCATATTCATTGGCCTGCTCCATTCTTTCGACGGTCCAGTTTGAGCCGCCAAATCTGCCGATTTTTCCTGCTTTCTTGTATTCGTTTAAAATTTCCACGATCGGACCGACATCTACCTTCAGATCATCCCGGTGAAGCATATAAATATCAATATAATCCG
>CACVSR010000072.1 GCA_902756775.1 uncultured Lachnospiraceae bacterium
CTCAATGAAAGAGTTACGGTAGCGTCTCATCTGGGAGAAAATCAGGAGGAGGATCTCGGACTGCTGGCGGACGCTGTGGCGGATTCCCTGAGAGGATAAATTCTGATTCTTGTCACAGGTATCTCCATGCGTTATAATATTCCTGCGCTATATTCGGGATTGACCCGAAACAGCAGCAGGAGGTATAAAAATGAATAAGAAACAAGGTAACACACAGAAACTCGCTGTACTGGCTGTCTTAACAGCTATTGTCATCATCCTGCAGGCGGCGGTTGTCATACCGCTGGGACCCTTTACGGTAACGCTGACAATGCTTCCTATTATTATAGGGGCCATTATGTACGGTCCGCTGGGAGGCGCGGTGCTGGGAACTGTATTCGGAGTTGTTGTTTCCATACAGGTTCTGACAGGAGCAGCGGGCGCTTTTTCCACTGCTATGCTGGAGTACCAGCCGGCAGCCACAATTCTGATCTGTCTGCTCAAGGGTATTGCGGCAGGTCTGGCAGCAGGTGCTTTTTTCCGCCTGTTCCGGAAGGCAAGCTTTTACCTCGGTGTGGTCATGGCAGCTGTTATCGCACCGGTTGTTAACACAGGGATCTTCAGTGTGGGCTGCCTTACCATCTTCAGAAGTCTGATTCAGGATGCACTGGGAACCGGCAGCAATCTTCTACTGGTTTTCCTTACGACGTTTATCGGCCTGAATTTTCTTGTGGAGTTTGGGATTAACGTCGCGCTTACACCGGTTGTTATGCGTATTTTCCGCGCAGTGAAACTGGAACCGGCAAAGGCTGTTGGCTGAAAGTAAAAACAGATAAGTGACAATGATCACAGAGGGACGCAAAGAGAATATTCTCTTCGGTGTCCCTCCTTTGCTATATCGTCCGGTCAGCGGCAGGGAAAAAATTTATCCTGTTTTTTATGTCTACGTGAGGAGAAAAATGATTCTGGCAATAGATATTGGGAATACCCACATGGTTCTGGGATGTTTGAATGAAAAAAATGAAACGGTAATGCGAGTGCAGATGACGACAGACCGGCAGCAGACCGCGCATGAATACGCCGCCGGCATCCGGCAGGTTCTTCAGATGGAGAAAATGCAGGAAAAAGCTTCTTTTGACGGAAGTGTTCTGTCTTCCGTTGTACCGGAGGTAACAGATGTAGTGGCGGAAGCGGTGCAGATTCTCATCGGAAAACGTCCACTTGTGCTGGGACAGGGAGTGAAAACCGGTCTTGCTCTGGATATGAACGGCCTTTCTGCCGACCAGATTGCGGGTGACCTTCTGGCAACAGCGGTCGCTGCCGTACATGATTATCCGCTTCCGGCGGTGATTATCGACATCGGTACCGCAACCACCATGACTGTTGTGTCGGGGGAAGGGGTATATCTGGGCGGGGTTATTCTTCCGGGACCGGGCACTTCCCTGCAGGCGCTGGTAAAAGACACATCCCTTCTTCCTGCCGTCGATTTTTCCAAGCCGGACAGGGCGATTGCCAAGGACACGGTAAATGCCATGCGTGCAGGAATTGTGTACGGATCAGCCGGGGCGATAGACGGAATACTGGATCGGTTTGAGGAAGAGCTCGGTGTTTTCCCGACAATTCTCGCCACGGGAGGAATGGGGCGGATTCTGGCACCTTTCTGCCGTCACCGTATTACGGTGGACGACAGTCTGCTGTTAAAGGGACTGGGGATTATCTGGGATAAGAACAAGGAGCCTGCGAAAACAGTTTCGGCACAGACAATGGTGTAAATAGAAGGCGCAAAAGGGTACGAAATTTATGGCAGAGATCAGCTTTTCGTTTATTCAGCTTTTCTTTAAACTGCTGGCGCGGCAGACCGGGCAGATCGGAAAAATCGATTTCATTCCGCAGAAGCCGCACTTTCGGGGAGAGCCTGTGGAACAGCCGTTTCCCAGAGAGTCTCCGGAATCACAGGGGGTCGAATCCGCCCATGTCAGGGAATATCTGGAGGCTCTGAAAGGAAGTCCGGACGCCAATATTCATCAGGCAATCGTCATCCGACACGGGAAGATCATCTCAGAATGCAGTTTTTCTCCTTATCAGAGGGGAATGTGGCATATCACACATTCCATGTGCAAGACCTTTACCGGTCTGGCGGCTGGTCTTGCCATTCAGGAGGGGCTGTTCGGCCTGGATGAGAGTATTGATGATATTTTTCCGGATAAAATACGTCTGCTCAGCCGGATCGGAAGAAAAAAGGTGACGATCCGCCATCTCCTGACTATGACCAGCGGGGTGGAGTATTCCGAGGCAGGTGCCATTGAGAGCAGCGACTGGTGTGCGAATTTTATGTCTGCCGGCTGCAAATTTGAGCCCGGAACCAGGTTCGAGTATAATTCCATGAACTCTTTTATGATTTCAGCCGCCATTCAGGAACGTTCCGGAATTACCATGTTCCAGTTTCTGAAGACCAGGCTTTTCGATCCGATGGGAATAAAGGAGATTTTCTGGGAAGAGAGCCCCAGAGGCTATACAAAGGGAGGATGGGGATGCTTTATCCGCCCGGAGGATGCCTGCAAAATCGGCCAGATGATGCTGAATAAGGGACTTTGGAATAGGCAGCAGATTGTGCCCGCCTACTGGATTGAGAGCATGACCTCCCGGCAGGTGGAGAATGATAAGTTTGGCTACGGTTATCAGTGCTGGATGGAACAGCGTCCGGGCGGTTTCGCGATGAACGGTCTTTTCGGACAGGATGTGATCTGCTATCCGGATGACGATATGATACTGATGGTGAATTCAGGGAACCGCGAGCTTCTTCAGGAGGGAAGCCTGACAGAAATTCTGCGCAAATTCTGGGGAGTTTCCTATCATCCGTCGCCGGTTCCTCTCCGTGAAAATCCGAGGGAGCTGAAAAAACTGGAGGAACAGGTTGCTTTATACAGTGGTCATGATGTGTACGGTGGATCCGGCCTTGGAAGCGCGGTTCTGGAGGATGCCGTAAACAGAAATCTTGCCCAGCTGCCGCCGGACTTCAAAAAGGTCAGAAGAGCCAGAAAGGGATGGGGGCTCTGGGCGCCAAAATCCACAGTCATGTCCCCGCAGGAGATGCTGGGAATCCTGAAAAATCACACCTTTCAGATGGAAAACGGAAGAACCGGGGTTTTTCCGCTGATCTGCCAGGTTGTTCATAATAATTATACGGATGGTATCAAAAAAATTGGCTTTGCAGACGTGAATGGAACCATGAACGTTCTCCTGTATGAGGGAGAGGAAATTCATCCGGTTAAGGTCGGGTTTGCAGAGCCCGAAATCAGCGAGATCAGTATTCACGGAGAGCCCTATTACATCGGGACAGCCGGCAGGATCGCTACCGATGAGTATGACCGGGTTGTGCTCCTGCTGACAATTTCATTTCTGGAGGAAGCCTGCTGCAGGAAAATAAATCTTTATTTTGACGGAGAGGATATCGAGGTGCGTTACTGCGAAACACCGGGGGATGCAGTCATTGCGGACGCTCTGGCGTATACAGGAGACAGTCAGGAGGTTTTCCGCCTTCCGATTATCAGGCAGATTCTGGAGCAGGGAGGAAAGGATTTTCTGGACGTCTCCATTCAGGGAACGGTCAATCCCACGGACAGAGGACATCTGATCAGGAGCGGAAAGAATACGAACGACATGCCGTAAGCCTTGTCAAATTATGAACAATCTGTAACAGGAAAGTTTACGAAATGTCCAAATCGAATACACAGGGGAATCACATTTAGCCTTTATGATTGAGAACATAGAAACAAGATAAAAAGATTTCAAGTTTCTAGTTTCTTTTTCATATGAGTGGCTGAAATGCCACATTCTCCTTCCTTTTTATTTTTAAGAACGGGAAAGTCAGTGCTGAGGCTTTCCCGTTCTTTGCGCTTTCGGACAGATGCCTTTGCCGGCTTTATGTCCTGCCATATGTATTCTGTATAGGTCCGTGTGTGAGAAAATGAGAACTCCTGCTAAATCTGGTAATAAAAAATATTCCGGAGTTGGCGATACCAATATAACCAGAAAAGAATTATACAAGTGTATAGTCCGTGCGTGCGGAGCATGAGGCTGTACGGTATTCGTTGAACCGGATTCCATTCAGATGGGATCCGGCGGACAGGACAAAGAAGGAGGAGTTCTGATATGCAGAGCAGAGCAGAAAATGACGGAAACAGCATATCGAAGAAAGAGATGGGAACATATGCGCAGAATGAGGGCAGAAAAATTCAGAACATGGTGGTTACTGCGTTGATGATAGCGTTGACCTATGTCGCTACCTGGCTGATTAACATCCGGCTTCCTTTTATGGGCAGCGGCGGACTGATCCATCTGGGCAATGTCCCTCTTTTCATAGCGGCCATTCTTTTCGGAAAGAAAACCGGTGCCCTTGCCGGGGGAATCGGCATGGGATTATTTGATCTCCTGAGCGGCTGGACCGCATGGGCTCCGTTTACCTTTGTCATTGTCGGTCTGATGGGATACGAGATCGGCTGGTTCGCCGAGCACAGGCCGATTAAAAACACGGCAATAAATGATGCTGTTTCCATGATACTTGCCCTGGCTATCAAGATTGTCGGCTATTACTTTGCGGAGGTTATTCTTTACGGAAACTGGATTGCCCCGATCGGGTCTGTTCCCGGAAATATCTGCCAGGTTGGCGTGGCAGCGGTTATGGTTATGGCAATGCTTCCTGTCCTGCGGAGAGTTACCCGTTCAATAGGACGGCCTGCTGGCAGAACAGCGTAAAGGGAAGAAACACAGGTACAGCATAAGAAGCATAAGAGAACCGATGAATACGCGATACAAAGAAAGTCTCCGGAGAGAAACGGAGGAAGGAAAAGAGGCAGAAGAGATGTACAAAATTATGACGGCGGGGCCGACGCAGGTAAGAGAAAATGTCATGCAGGCGAGAGCGCTTCCTTTTACCAATCCGGATATTGACCCTGCTTTTTTTGATTTTTATAAGGAAACCTGCGGAATGCTCTCCAAAGCCCTTCACACAGAACAGGAGGCATTTATCCTTGGAGGAGAGGGAATTCTGGGACTGGAGGCCGCCTGCGCGTCTCTGACAGAACCGGGAGACCGGATTCTGGTAATTGACAATGGAATATTCGGAAAGGGATTTGCGGATTTCGTAAAAATATATGAAGGAATCTCGGTTCTTTACACGGTGGACTATCATCGGCCTGTAGATCCGGATGCACTGAAGCGGTATCTGGAGAAGGATCACGCTTTCAAATACGCTACCGTTGTACACTGCGACACTCCCAGTGGCGTTTTGAACGATGTTGAAACAATAAGCCGGATCCTGGATTCCTATGGTATTATGACTGTAGCAGATTCCGTTGCGGGGATGTTCGGAGAGCCGCTGGATCTCTCGAAAGGCAAAATTGATATTCTCTGCGGCGGATCCCAGAAGGCGCTTTCCTGTCCTCCGGGACTGACCATGATCTGGGTCAGCGAAAGGGCATTCCGTTCCATGGACAGCCGGAAGACCCCGGTGCGCAGCTTTTATGCGAGTATCCCGGCGATCAAAAATTATTACCGGGATCAGTGGTTTCCTTACACGATGCCGGCAAGCGATATCCGGGGGCTGCGGCAGGCTCTTGATAATTTTTTTGCCGATCCGGATGTGTATCAGCGGCACGCGCGGGTTGCCGGGGCTGTCCGGAAAGTGGTCAGGGACTCCGGGCTGAAGCTGTACCTGGAGGAAGGAATGTCCAATACTGTAACGGTGATCTGCGCGCCGGAGGGGATCACGGATAAAGAAATTCTGCGGGGAATGGCAGAGAAATACGGGATTCTGATCTCCGGCTGCTTTGATGTGCTTGCCGGAAAGGTAATCCGGATCGGTCATATGGGGGAAAGCTGTAACCGGGAAGATGTGGCGGACACTCTTTCGGCTTTGCAGAAGGTTCTGGAGGAAAAAGGAATTCATTTGAAATGCGATATGGAACAGAGCTTTCTCTCTGCCTGGAAAGAAAACGCCGATGCATGAAAAAGTGCATGATTCGGTATCATAAACCGGAAAAAGATGGATGATAATGCAGAAGAAGCATGAAAGAGCGTGGCAGGAGGGGCGGATATGACGAAGGATGAGTTTCAGAAGATGGTTTCCGGTGGACCGGTTATTCTGGACGGCGCCACCGGAACCAATCTTTTTGCAGCGGGCATGCCTCACGGTGTATCCACGGAGCAGTGGGTGCTGGAGAATCCGGAGGTGATTCAGAAACTGCAGCGAGATTATATCGAGGCAGGGTCGCAGATCATTTATACCCCGACATTTGGCGCGAACAGAGCGGTGCTCTCCCGGTTCGGGCTGCAGGATCATGTCCGGGACATGAATCTCAGGCTGGCTGAATTTTCACTCTCGGTCTCTGCAGGAAAAGCACTGGCGGCCGGGGATATTTCGCCGACCGGGAAGCTCTCGGTTTCCGCGGGAGGTGATACGCCGGATGAGCAGATTTTCGAGATCTACCGGGAACAGGCAGCGGCACTTCTGGAGGCAGGTGTGGATCTGATTGTGGTGGAATCCATGATGTCCGTGACAGAAACGATGATTGCCTGTGATGCAGTGAATGACGCGGCGGGCGGGAAGATTCCGGTTATCGCCAGTATGCTCTCCGGAACCGACGGACACACCTACTATGACGGAACGGTCTACGAGGCTCTTCCGGTACTGGAGAGCGCCGGCATTTCCGCATTCGGTGTGAACTGCAATATGAATCCCATGCAGCTGGAAGCGGTCGTGCGCAATCTTGCGGGAAAAGCAAAGATTCCGGTTCTGGCAAAGCCAAATGCCGGACTTCCGGTATTTGATAAAAACGGCAACGCCACTTATGATATGGATGCAGAGACCTTCGCAAAAGAGATGGCTGTCCTTTACCGTGACGGAGCCTCACTGCTGGGCGGCTGCTGCGGTACCGATCCGGATTTTATCCGCACCATAAAAGAATATTTATAAACAAACACCCGGAAGTCAGAAGAGGTTGAAAGAATATGGAGAAGAAATCGGACACGTGGCATTTTTTTGCAACAGTATCCCGGATGAAGTATATTGAACGATGGGCGCTGATGCGGAGCACCCGCCCGGAAAATATCAGCGAACATTCTCTGGAAGTCGCCATGATCGGCCACGCGCTCTGCATCATCGGCAATGTGCGCTACGGTAAAAGACTGAACGCGGAGAAGGCTGCGCTGATCGGTCTGTATCATGATGCCTCGGAAATTATCACCGGGGATATGCCGACGCCTGTGAAGTATAGCAGCAGGGATATCCGCGCCGCCTACCGGAAGGTAGAAGAAATGGCGGAAAACCGTCTTCTGGAACAGCTGCCAGAGGACCTGCGCCCTGTTTACGAGAAAATTTTCCGGGCAGATCAGACCGAGGAGGAAAAGTATCTTCGCGGCCTGGTGAAGGCTGCGGATAAGTTGTCAGCCTATATCAAGTGCCTGGAGGAGGAAAAGTCCGGAAACACGGAGTTCCGGACGGCAAAGCAGACTATCGGCAAAGCGGTTGGTGAAATGTGCGGCCGCTATCCGGAGGTTCAGGATTTTACAGAAGAATTTCTCCCCTCCTACGGCAAAACACTGGATGAATTATCATAGGAAAATCAGCCGGACTGATCGGAGTTCCCCAGCGAGGCCATGGCTGCACGGTTGATTTCTTCGAGACTGGTAAAAGGTTCCACATATTTCTGAAGGTATTCTTCCAGACAAAGATTCTCATCGTGGATGACTTTGGCGGCTGTTGCTCCGACATATCGATAGTGCCAGGATTCATAGATGATTCCGGTCAGGTCGGATTTTTCCGGAGGATACCGCAGAATATAGCCGTACTTCCAGCAGTTGTCCTGCAGCCAGAGCTGCGTCGGGTCGTCGTCCTGGGAGGAATTGATATCTGTATTGGATGTGGTGCCTATGTCAACCGAAAGCCCCAGCTCGTGTTCGCTTGTTCCCGGTATGGCTACCGATGTAGCGGCCTCTGCCTTTGCGGAAGCTTCGTCCATGCCCTGATTCACGTACATCTGGACAGTATTGTTGAAATAAAGTTCCTGTGTCTCATGGGTGCGATAGCCGGAGATCGCAAGCGGGTTGTATCCCGCGGCTCTGCAGTCAGCAAGCATCTGCGTCAGCGAATCCGCGCAGCGGATATCTGTGGACTGGTCATTTTCTACCACCGTGACCTGCGGAGCATATCCGTCAGGCAGCGGGTGCTCTTTATTTACAAGTACCAGCGCCCAGACATCTCCGGTATTATATTTTTCAGGGTCCGGCGTCGGTTCCGGCGTGGGCGTCGGAGTTTCTGATGCCGCAGGGGCAGAGATAGAAACAGCAGAGACTTCAGAAGTGCTTTCTGACACAGCTTCAGTAAAGACCGGAGAGACATTGGTACCGGAAGAGGCAGAGAGGACCGAGGAAGTCTTATCGTCCGGAGCAGATTCGGACAGGAAATTCCCTGCAAAAGGGAGCGGATGGCCGGTCATCGTCCAGACCATGGCGGCTATGCCCAGACAAAGCGCAGCAAGAATCAGAACCAGCAGTAAAATTGTAATGGCATTTCTTTTCTTATTCTTATTTTCCATAGCAGACAATAAAGCAGTTAAGACATAACGATATTTTTACGAATGGTTACGAGTGGTTACACAGGCTGATCGGACAGGGATTCTCTGCGGATGACAAAGAATATGACAACATAAATCAGAACAACCGACAGGACAAAAATCAAGGTGGAGATTCCGGTTCCTGTCATCAGGCAGGCGTCATAGGTGCCGTGGAACAGGACAGCAAGGGCATATCCGATGATATTCTGTACCCTTGCAAGGATTCTCTTTGAGGGACGGTAATAAGACAGATCGGCATTTTTCTTGGCATGTCCGTAAAAAATCCCGAAAATAACGGCAAAAGCCATATGTCCGGGTATGGACAGAAATGCTCTGGTGGCAAGCGTTCCGACACCATAACGGAATCCGTACAGAATATTCTCAAAGGCGGCAAACCCCAGGGAAG